>JALTCK010000001.1 GCA_027074805.1 Thermococcus sp.
ATAGCAAATGCTCGAGGGTGGGAGATAGAGGACGTCGGGGGGGGTATAAAAGCGATGCGCGAGCGCTACGGCAACCTCGACGAAAAGGTGCTGGCATATCTCTTCGGCATGGACAAGGGGGTTGACATGTCGAGATTTAGGGATAAGCTTGAGTTGTGAACCTCAACGAAAGTTGCAGTTACCAAGCACTCGCCTGGTCATAGATGCTTTCCTCCAGATCATCCCAGGATTTTTGGTTTTCAATATTCCAAAAAGCTCTCTCATGCGCTTTTCGCGCTTGATAAGACGCTCTATTCGCTTCTTCAAGAGCTTCTCGTTAAGTCCGGGAGGAATTTCAAGAACTACTTCCGAGGTGGTTTAACCTTTGCTTAGGAGGTATTAAGCTTTTTGATTTTGCCCAAAACCATTTTTAACTTCCCATCGAACTCTGTTAGGGTGGTACTATGCCTGAGGAGGCGCTCATAGTTGTTGACATGCAGCGCGATTTTATGCCCGGAGGGGCTTTGCCTGTTCCGGAGGGGGACGCGATAATACCCCGGTGCAACGAATACATCGAGGAGTTCAGGAAGAGAGGAGCGTTGATCGTGGCAACGCGTGACTGGCATCCTCCAAACCACATCAGCTTCAAGGAACGAGGTGGGCCCTGGCCGAAGCACTGCGTTCGGGATACGCCGGGAGCAGAGTTCGTGGTTGAGCTTCCAGCCGATGCGGTGATAATCTCCAAGGCGACCGAGCCTGATAAGGAGGCCTACTCCGGCTTCGAGGGGACGAACCTGGCGGAGATTCTGAGGGAGATGGGAGTGAAGAGGGTCTACGTCTGCGGTGTGGCAACGGAATACTGCGTAAAGGCAACCGTCCTGGACGCGGTCAAGCACGGCTTTGAAACGTACGTCCTCCGCGACGCAGTTAGGGGGATAATGCCGGAGGGTGAGGTTGAGGCTCTGAAGAAGATGGAGCTGGCGGGTGTGAAGGTTCTCTCCTTGCTGTGATTTTCTTCCATTCTTTCAGCAGGACGAGGAGAAGGTTCAGGACTATGGGCCCTATTATGAGGCCTTTTACTCCCATCGTCCAAGTCCCGCCTATCATGCCAATGAACACGAGGGTTTCGTCAAGCTCGGCGTCCTTTGCCACTATCAGAGGTCTTATCGTGTAGTCAGGCATTGGAGAAACAAGGGTAAAGCCGTAGAGTGCTATTCCAACCGCGTGTCCGTACATGCCCTGGAGGACAAAGTAGGCAGCAGCTATCAGCCATATCATCCATCCCTCAAAGAGTGGGACGAAGGAAAATATGAGCGTCAGGAAGCCCGCCACTATGGCAGTATACAGATCTGAGACGCCGAATATCAGGAAGCCAAGGGTCATCAAAACTCCTTTGGCCACGTTGAGGAGCAGCCAGGCTCGGACAAGAGCTGAAAGAGTCTTGTTAACGCTCTGGAGAAGTTTTTCGCCCAACTCACGGTTTTTCTCGGGAAGGAATGCGTGTATCTTTCTCACTATTTCCTCGGAGTATGCCAGGGAGTAGTAAAAGGCCAAGAAGAACACGAGGAGCTGGAGTAGGTACCCTGGTATTGAGAAGGCCTGGCGTGAGAGGGCATCTGAAAGTCTGGGTATGAACTGGTTCGAGAAGTCGTTTATGAACTTTATGAGCTCTGGTGGGAGGGGCTGCTGGAGGAGCCACCCTATGAAGTCTAGAACGCCCCGATAGAAGGAGGAGGCTACCTGAGCGGATATTATGAGCAGGCCTGCTGTTATGGCTCCTCCGAGGCCTATTATAATCACTGTTAGGAGAAGGGCCGAAACAGACCTTCCCAGCTTCTCTTGAAGGCGTCTCTGGAGGGGGTACACCGCGTAGGCCAGAACAACCCCGAAGAAAAGAGGGCTGAGGAATGGACTCAGCACCTTCCACGAAGCGTAGAGGATTCCCAGTATCACGACGATCCAGACTACGGTTTCCCTCTTCATACAGCGGGAAGTTTATATCCTTGGGCTTATAAATTCTCCCGGTGGGAACATGGAGGAGGAACTGTTCGAACGAATTCGAACCTTGGTTTCAGTTGGTGATAGATACGTCAAGAAAAGGAACTTCGAGCTTGCCTATGATTCTTACCTTGACGCCCTTTACGCTATAGGGGCTGTGATAGCCTATCGTGAGACTGGAAGGCTGATGTCGATAAAGGAGCTCAAGCCATTTCTCCAGGTAAAATATCCCGATCTCTACGGGGTACTGGAGAGGTACGCGGGAATCCTATCATTCGACGAGGCCACGGTAACTGCTTTAAAGAATGACATCCTGGAACTCATCGGGATGATGAATTTGCCGAGTCCTGAGGAGTGATGAGACTCAGCGTCTGACCGAGGTGGTGTTAGTGAGGTTCGTTGCGGCAGATACGGGTGGTGCTTTACTCACGGAGGACTACGAGCCCGTGGGTCTCATAGCTACAGTGGCAGTTCTCGTGGAGAAGCCATATAAGATGGCAACCTTTAGCATGGCAAAATACGCCGATCCCTTCAACTACGATATGAGCGGCAGGCAGGCCGTCAGGGACGAGGCGTTTCTGGCCGTTGATCTTGCGAGGGAAGTTAAACCTGATGTAATCCACCTCGACTCGACCATTGGCGGGATAGAGGTCAGGAAGCTCGACGAGCCGACAATAGACGCTTTAACAATAACTGACCGCGGAAAGGAAGTCTGGAAGGACCTCGCAAAGGACTTACAGCCTTTGGCAAAGAGATTCTGGGAGGAAACGGGCATCGAGATCATAGCGATAGGCAAGTCGAGCGTCCCGGTGAGGATCGCTGAAATATATTCTGGCCTGTACACCGCCAAGTGGGCTATCGACTACGCGAGGGAGAACGGGAGAGTTAGAGTCGGTCTTCCCCGTTACATGAGGGTCGAGATAATGCCCGAAAAAATCTACGGGGAGAGCCTCGACCCGTGTGAGGGTGGCCTCTTCGGGGAGATCGAGGCAGATACTGACGGAATCGGCTGGGAGCTCTACCCGAACCCGCTCGTGAGGAGGTACATGGTTCTGGAAGCCTGGAGGGAGTGAGAAAGGGATTTAGCCCTTTCCACCTTAAACCCCTCAAGGTGATGTCATGCCAACCGTTACTATCAAGGTGAACGTTCCAGACAACCTTGATCCGGAGGAGCTTAAGCGCCTCTTGGAACTTGAGCTCGTTAAGCGCGAGCTTGAGAGGAGAAAGGAAAAACCCAGAGGCGACTTCAGGAAACTGAAAGGGATCCTTGGAAGGGCGGATTTTGAGGAACTTCGGGAGTATGGATTTTGAAAACGAGGAAAGAGGGCATCAAGCCCCCTTCTCCAGCTCGCTCGGGAACTTTATGGCGTCGAACGGGCATGTCTGGTTGCAGACGCCGCAGCCGGTGCAGAGCAGCTCGTCTATCTTTACCTTGTTCATCTCTGGATCATAAACGAGGGCCGGACAGCCGGTCAGGAGTATGCAGGCCTTACAGCCAGTACACTTGTCCTCTATTACTATCGGCTTCTCGCCTATCTCCCCGCGCCTTATGACGGGTATGACGCACTCCTGCTTGGCTATTATGACTGCAGGTCCCTCGATCTGCATCGCCTCTTTTATCGCCTCCCTGGTTGCCTTGAGGTCGTAGGGATCGACGGTCTTGACGTATTTCACGCCGAGTGCCTTAACGAGCGCTTCAATGTCTATCTCGTTGAACTTCCTGCCGGTTTCGCTTCCGCCGGTTCCCGGGTGCGGCTGGTGGCCGGTCATGGCGG
>JALTCK010000002.1:0-1045 GCA_027074805.1 Thermococcus sp.
GCCTCTTTTCTTCTCCGCAACCAAGTTCTGAGCTCTAAAGGTTCCCAATTTCTCGTGTCAAGGGCAATCTGTGCAACTTCTTCGAGGGCAACGTCGAGGAGGATTGGATCCACACATAAGTATGTGTAGGTTCTTCCCCACCCTCCACGGTAGTCTACACTAGGGTGCCTTTCCTTTGATAAGCGGAGCCACTTCATAACAACTTTGCCTAAGGCCTCTATCACTTCTTCCTTCAGCCGATAATCGCATGAAATGAAGTCTATCTCAATCAGCACCCTGGCTGTTGACCTCTGCTTTATCGTGAGGTAAGGCTCGTTCTTTCTCTCGCATTCTAGGAAATAGTTGTTCAGAGCGTCTCTGTTAGGAGCTCGGTAAGATGTCACTAGGAATTTCCACTCCCGCCCACCGGCCTCAACAACCTTCCAGTCAACTTTTTTCATAGGTTCCCCTCCTTGAGGGGCTTTATCCATACAATGTGAGCCTTATTAATGTAGATCCTCTCCCCATTTTCGAGGATCAGCCCGATGAAGTAGGGGTCGCGGGCCTTGAGCTTTCCCTCAAGCTCCTCCCCGGTGATAAGTTTCACCTTGACCCTCTGTTTGTGCAGGGCCGCAACGTAGTTGGCCGTCAAGAAGAAGCGCCAACCGCCCTGGTCGTGTATTTCCACTTCGGGCCGCTTCTCCACCTTAATGGTTGTATCTCCAACCTTGAACTTAGCCCACCGCTTCTTTTTGCCTTCATTCTTGGTGGATTTTTGTTCATTACCCCCGGCCTTCTTCGGTGAAGGTTGCTTATCCTGCGAAGGTTGAGAGGAAAGAGCTTCAGGGTGCTCTCGCTTAATGTGGTTCTTTATGACCTTCTTACTCATGGCCGTCCAGCCACACACAGGGCACACCCAAACACCAGTTTTTGGATCGTATTTCGGCTCGACCATCCAAAACACCTCCTTATCACAGACGGAAGGCTTTATCCGTGTTGATTATGAGAAGGCCCTTCCGCGCGCGGGTCATTCCAACAAACCACACGCGGGCCTCAGCCTCAAGAT
>JALTCK010000002.1:1055-3736 GCA_027074805.1 Thermococcus sp.
GGCCAGGGGGGTAAGACCTTCTTTGAGTATCTTCTCCAAGAAACGCTTTGCAGCGCGACCCCATATCTCTTGGATCCTTTCAAGTTTAATGGTATTTTTCCAATCAGGTTTTATGTATTGCATTAGCGGGAGATCCTTCTCAAAATCTTCTTCGGTGATGACACCACAGGCCCACCCCACCCGTTTAAAGTCCTCTCTAGTTGGGACCCCACTCTCAACCGCTATGATTGAGTGCAGGACGTCAAAGAAGTCCCCGATGGGTTCCACCCTCTTCTTCCAACGACTAGACTTCTTGAGGCTCCTTGGCTTGAATCCTCTTTTGTAGAGTTCGCCGAAGATATGCAGGGCCTGATTGTTTGTCCTAGTAAGGACAAAGACAGAATGCCCTCTCTTCAATTCGGTGAGAACCCACCGAGCTAAGAGATCCATGTCAGCATCATTCTTAGTTGAGAAATTGGAAACAATTCCGATGGCCCCTCTCTTCCCTGTGCTGACCATCTCTTTGAAGACCCCGTTCTTGATGTTGGTCTTAGCATAGGTGAGGACCTCCCGAAGGATCTTCTCAGGGAGCCTCCAGGTCTTTTTCAGAATTATCTCCAGGTCAGCAGGATACTCGATAAGGAACTCCGGATTGGCGCCCATCCAAGTGAAGATGGTTTGCCAGTCATCCCCCGCAATGACCACAAGTTCCTTATCCCTTGCGAGCATTTTGAATACCTCAAACTGAAGAGGGCTGAGGTCTTGGAATTCATCCACAATGAGAACCTTGGTGGGCAGGCTTATCACACCGTTTTGAAGGGCATCGTAAGCATCCATCAGCATATCGTCATAGTCTTTAATGCCCTTTTCCTGTTTGAAATCAAGCCAAGCGAGGTAGTGGTCTTGTAAGCTCGGAGGGAGCTCCTCCAGAATCCTCTCGGTGATGTGTTCTCTGCCGACTTTGTGGTATTCTTGGTTAATGATTTGACTCTTCACTTGCCAAAGGTAGTTTGCCTTTTCAAAGCGATTAGCAAACCCCATAGCATCCGGGTCAAAACGAAAGCTCGGATCCACTTCTTTCCTCCTGCGATTAGCAAACATCTGGAACCACCGCTCGGGAGAGTAGCTCCCCATTTTTCTTGAGACTGCCTTCCACTCGTCCAGCTCTGCATCTCTTAGAAGGACTTGGCAAATTCCGTGTATTGTCCTGAAATACCTGAGATCCCTTCCGGGGAGTCTATCGTTTTTGAGATCCCTGCCAAGACGTTCCTCCACAAACTCTTTTAGGGTGGATGTCTGGAAGGTAGCAAAGGCAATCTCCGAAAGGTCGTATTTTCCGAAGTTCTCCCCCAACCATTCGGGAGGGAATCCTTTAGCTATGAGTTCATCTTCGTTCTCTTCTCTCTTCCCGATGAGCCATTCAGTGAGTTTTTGAAGCGTTCTCGTTTTCCCCGTTCCAGGGGGGCCAAAAAGTTTGATAGTGTAGGGAGTGGTCATTCGACCACCCCCTCATCTTCGTCATCATAAGTGAGGCCATCAAATGAGACGTCCCCCTCTGAGGTCACTTCCTGGACATTGGGCTCTCCGATGTGCTTCCTGAACCACTCCACGCTCACAAAGTAGCATTTTCTACTATCCTTTAGACCTGTGTTAAGATAGATCTTCGCTTCCTCCTTCCGGTAATCCTTTCCGAGCTTAGCTTCGAGCATTTCCCTGAAAGTAGGGCCTCCTATGAGAAGTTCACCACTGTAAAACTCTCTAGCGAATCCTGGCGGAATCCCTATCCATTTGCCCTTAATGAATAAGTGGTTCTCATCGGCCTTTTCATAGGGGAGGATTCCCCGACGAGAATTCTCCTTCTGAAGCCACTCAATGAACTCTCCAAGGTAGTCCTCAAACTTATCAAACTGACTTTTAACTACCCTAGCCCTGCTCTTCAAGACCTTGGTCACTTCTTCAGGATCCCACCAAGAGGGAGCCTCCGGGAGACTTAAATATTCCTTAGCAAAGCGGTCAAGGAACCACTCAGCTATGGGGTACTTAACTGTCTTCTTGTTGTGCTTTACCCACTCGACCTTTCCTTTGAGAATGAACGCTGTGATTTCTTCTTTTCCCCCAACGAGAACGACAATACCATCGGAGCCGTGGAGTTGGACGTCTACAATACTAACCGGGAGGATCTCCTTACGTTTTGGAACTATGAACGGGCAAGCTTTATGGTCAGGGTAGAAGGGGCAGGATTCCGCCCCGATGCAGGGGAAGGGTGGCTCAGCTTCTTTGTATGCTTTCTTGAAGATGGTTATTAACTCCTCCGCTACTTCATCATCCTCGGCAAAGAACTCAACGACCTTCGCCCAAATTGCAAGCCTCATATCCACCGACTTGCCTCTGCCCTTAAGGAGTACCGATGTAGTTGAGTGGCGAAGCGGTTTAGCGTAGAATTTAACCCAATGGGCCAAGTGGCGGACTTTGTCCTCTGGAAGGTTGCCCTCCGTAGCAAGTTCCAGAAGGAACTCCTCGATGCACTTGGGGGTTCTCATCCCCTCGGGTTTGAGGAGGTTAAGGATCTTCCTGTAGTAGATTGCCTTGAGGTCCTCGACGTCGAGGCCGAACTTCTCCACGAGGAGGTCAATAAGCTCAGTCCTGCTAATTGGTTCTTCTTCCGTCACTCCAAGCCAGTCAAGGAAGGACCGGTAAAGGGC
>JALTCK010000003.1 GCA_027074805.1 Thermococcus sp.
CGTTTCCGTAGTACAGAATTGTGTGGAAAGAGAATAGCACAAAATATAGTTGATCCAGCGACTTTTGGTTTCCGTAGTACAGAATTGTGTGGAAAGTCCATTTGGAGAACCGAATTTATATAGTCATCATGAGGTTTCCGTAGTACAGAATTGTGTGGAAAGAGAGCCTCCTCAACGGTGTTGAGAGTCTCAACGGCGGTTTCCGTTTCCGTAGTACAGAATTGTGTGGAAAGTTTTCGTCTAACTTAATGTAATGACTGTCTTTATGACGGTTTCCGTAGTACAGAATTGTGTGGAAAGGACCACCTCTAGACCGCCGTTAGTGTTTTCAACGGGTTTCCGTAGTACAGAATTGTGTGGAAAGGTTCTTAAAGGAAGAGTTGAATTACTTGGCGGTAAATTGTTTCCGTAGTACAGAATTGTGTGGAAAGATAAACTATCGGAACGTATTCGTTGCTCACGTAACGCATGGTTTCCGTAGTACAGAATTGTGTGGAAAGGCTCAGTTTTAAGTTTTCTTATTTCGCTGTCCTTCTGTTTCCGTAGTACAGAATTGTGTGGAAAGGTAAGGTATATTGCAACCATAACTGACGCAATGGTCCAGTTTCCGTAGTACAGAATTGTGTGGAAAGATTCTCGCCCCGCTCCCGCCGAAAAGCGGGAAACGGGTTTCCGTAGTACAGAATTGTGTGGAAAGCGAGGAGGGGCGGCTCGAGGTAATCAACGCAGTTCTGAAAGTTTCCGTAGTACAGAATTGTGTGGAAAGCAGTAAGTTAACCCAGTTCACCCCAATTAGTGGGAAATGTGGGGGTGCCTCTGGTGAAGAAAGCTTATTACATAACCCAGATGGGAGTCCTTGAGAGGAGGGGCAACACCCTCTTCTTCGTGAACGAAAACGAAAAGCGGCCAATCCCAATAAACTCCACTAGCGAAATCCACTGCTTCAAGCCCGTCAGCCTGACGAGCGGTGCGATAAAACTTCTCTCGGAGAAGAACGTGCCGGTGCACTTCTACAACAAGTACGGTTACTACCGGGGTTCTTATATGCCCCTCGAAGGGCAGATCAGCGGAACAGTCGTTATAAAGCAGGCCGAGCATCATCTTGACCCAGAGAAAAGGCTTTACGTAGCCCGGCAGTTCGTTGAGGGAATAAAAGCTTCGATGGTCGCTCTTCTCAAGTCCCAGAGGGCCGAGTACAAATCCCTAGCCGAAATACCAATCGAGGGTTCATCCCCAGCGGAGCTTATGGGGGTTGAGAGCACTCTCTGGCTGGAGTTCTACAACGTCTACGCCACTCTGCTCAAGTACTTTGAGTTTAGTGGGAGAACCAGAAGACCACCTCAGGATGAAGTGAACGCAATGATAAGCTACGGGAACTCAGTCCTCTACAGCGTTGTTCTCAGCGAGATAAGGAAGACCTACCTCCACCCAGCAATAAGCTTCCTTCATGAACCTCTCGAGAGGCGATACTCCTTTGCCCTCGATATAGCTGATGTCTTCAAGCCTGTGACGGTCTTCAGGATCATCCTCAGGCTCGTGAACAGGAGACAGATTCGAGAAGAACACTTCGAGAAAGACATGGGCGTGATGTTGAACCGCACGGGACTGAAAATATTTCTCACGGAGCTAAATGGCGAGCTGGGGAAAAAGGTTCTCCACCCCAGGTTCAAACGGAAGGTCTCCATAAGGTACCTAATCAGGCTCGAAGGCTATTCCCTCGTCAAGCACTTCTTGGGAGACAAGAAGTACAAATCCCTGAGGGTGTGGTGGTAATGTTCATCATAGTGGTCTACGATGTAGATGTGAAACGTGTGGGAAAGGTTCATAGGTTTCTCCGGACCCATCTACACTGGCGTCAGAATAGCGTCTTCGAAGGAGAGGTGAGTAGAGCGCAGCTCTACGAGATAAAGAGGAGCCTCCAGGACCTCATAGGGGAAGGGGATTCCGTTCTCATCTACGAGTTCCCCCGCCGCAGCTTTACACTCCACGTCATAGGGACTGACAAGAGCCCTGCCGAGGAGGTAATCTAATGAAGATCACGGGGGTAATGGTGCAGTACTACTTCACGTGCAAGAGAGAGCTCTGGTTCTTCTCTCGGAACCTTAACTTCGATTTTGAGAACGATGACATGCTTATCGGAAGGATAATCCACGGCGAGAGCTTCGAACGTGATTGGAAAGAGGTCTTTTTAGGTGATGCAAGGCTGGATGTCGTGAAGCGAAGGGGAAAGATAAGGGTGATTGAGATCAAGAAGAGCTCAAAGCTTGAAGAGCCAGCCAAATGGCAGCTAAAGTACTACCTATACCTCCTCAGGGAAGCTGGGGTCGAGAGTGAGGGCGTAGTTTCATATCCCAATGAAGGGAGGCTTGAGCGGGTAGAGCTGACGGAAGAGGACGTTAAGACGCTTGAGAGAACTTTTAAGGATATCGAAAGGGTTATATCTCTGGAGACGCCACCCAAGGCAGAGAAGAAACCCTACTGCAAAAGATGTGCTTACAGGGACTTCTGCTGGGTGTAAAGAATGGAGTGGGAAGAGCTACTGGCCTTGATGAAGGCAAGGAAGGCGAAGCCAGACAAGAACCTTTATGAACACTCCTCTGGTGCGAGAAAGAGAGCTGAAGTCATCCTGAGTCGGGTTCCTTATCTGAGATCGCTAAGGAACTGCCTTTTGCTCCACGTTTTCCTCCACGACCTCGGCAAACTCGACGACAGGTTTCAGGAGAAGCTCGAGGGAAAAAGAAATAGAGCCCCACCCCATGCATTCCTTGGAATAGAACTGGCGTCCAGCTTTCTTCCATGCGATGAGCCATACAAATCAATGGCCCTGCTCTCGATACTCACCCACCACAGCGACCTGCACGAGGGGCTCTATCAGAAAGAGATCGACTCGGAAGAAAGGCTTATCGTTGGTGGGGAGGTTCTTTCGTCACCGGCGGAGTTGGTGTTTAACCTGAGAGAAGACGCAATAGACATAGAAGTCTTTGAAGAGGAATACGGCCTGGATCCCTTGGATGTGAGAGCCCTTTACACGCTCTTCAACGGTCTTCTTCGGATTTCAGACTGGCTGGAAAGCGCGGGGCTTCCGGCTGGGGGTTATTACTTTGACTCAGGAGGAAGCGTTAGGAAAGCCGTCCTTGATTATCTCTCCAGGAGGGGATTTGAACCGAGGAAGTACCAGCTCCACGTTCTCGGTAGGGGAGGAGGATACTTCCGCCTGCCAACGGGGGACGGAAAGACTGAGACAAGCCTTTTGGCAACTCCAGACGATACCCCTAAACTCATTTATTCTCTACCGACGATAACAACCACCGAGGCCATGAGAAGGCGCTTCGAGAAAATTTTCGAGGAGGAGATGGTGTCTTTCGCTCACAGTCTTCTCTTCCTAAGCCTCTATTACAAAGGCGAGCTCGATTCAAAACTGATACACCGCTACGCCATGAAACCTCTCTTTGTCTCAACCGTGGATCAAATCCTTCTGGCCTTTCTCAACTACCCCCGATTCCCTATCAGGGAGTTCGCTCTCCGAGGGGCTCACTGGATAATAGACGAAATCCATGCCTACACCCCATACACACTCTCGCTAATACTGCAAGGGATAGACTATGCAACGAAACACCTCGGAGCCCGTGTCACGGTGATGTCGGCAACGTTGCCCCGGCCTTTGGAGGAAGAGCTGGAAAAGATCGGTCTTCATGAACTCCTCCCATTCTCAAACGTGAGGGAACGCTACTCCTCAAAGAGAAGAGTGGCCGTAGATGTGAGGGACGAAGGGCTCTTGGAAGTCATAGACGATATCTCCACAGAAGCGGGAAAGGTTCTGGTTGTCGCGAACACTGTTTCAAGGGCGAGGGAAATATATGAGGAGCTGAAGACGAAACGGGGAGACGTTTACCTCTTCCACTCCCGTTTTATAAACAGAGACAAGAGGGAGAAAATGAAACTCGTTGAGAAAATCGATAGTGGAATCCTCGTGGCCACCCAAGTGGTCGAGGTCTCCCTCGACATAGACTACGATGTCCTCTACACCGAGAGTGCTCCGATAGATGCCCTCATTCAGCGCTTTGGCAGGGTTAACAGAAGGGGGCTTAAGAGAGGGAGAGCTTACATTTTCCAGCCTGAAGGAAAGAGGCCGTACCTTCCCTACGACAAAAAGGCCTACACAGAAGCCCATGCACTTCTCGGCGAACTAGAGGGAATTGAAAGCGAGCTCGATTTGCTCCGGATAAACGATGAATTTTACGAGAGAATCTGGGAAAGGTATGAATCGGAGATAAGAAAGCCAAAGCTTGAGAAGAGTTTGATGAGGTGGAATAGGGCCGAAAAAGTTCTGAAAACCCGCGACACCTTCATGAGCCTTCCCGCGGTACCAAGGCCCTTCCTAAATGAAGCCATAGAATTCGCAACGAGATGGGACGGGTTCTCGGAAGAAGAAAAGTTAAAAGCGGCGGTATTCGTCATCGAGAGCACGGTCAACGTTCCGATATGGACTCTGCAAGAGCACAAACACTTTAACGAAGACCTCTACGAGCGCTTTGGAGTCCTGGGAATAGAGCTTAACTATAACAGCGACGTTGGATTAATGGAATAGGTAGTGGCTCAGCCCAAAGGTGTCGTTGAGCACGAGTGGTATAAAAATCGGGAAAAGTTAGCGCGGGATATGGGGGCGCTAATCCTCAAGCCAAATCTCTATTCTCTGCTTGCCCTTCCCCAGACTGGAGCGCTTGAGCTTCTTCAAATGCCCTATTTCCTTTATGTCCCTCACGTGGGTTCCGCCGCAGGGGATGACCTCGAAGTTCCTTATCTGGGTGAGCCTCGTCTCGCCCTCCCACCATATCTTCATCTCGCCGCCCTCATCGACGTAGCGGTTGAAGGTCTCGATGATCTTCTCTTTGTACTGGTTGACGTTCTCCGGGTAGACTATGTCATAGCGGCCCTTCTCGACGCTCATGCCGCTGCCGTAGAGCTCCCACTCCCCGGGCAGAACCTCGGTGAGCACGTGGTCGAGGAGGTGCATGGCGCTGTGTATGCGCATGAGCTTGTACCGGTAGTCCCAGTCTATCTTCAGCTCGACTTCGTCTCCAACCTTGAACTTCTCCGGCTCGGCAACGACGTGCCAGACGTTTCCGTTGTCGTCCTTGTAGACGTCGAGGACTTCAACCCCCTTTATCGTCCCCTTGTCGTGGGGCTGGCCGCCGCCGGTCGGGTAGAAAATCGTCTGGTCGAGCAGGAGGGCGTCCTCCCTGACGTCCAGGACTTTAGCTCTGGCCTCCTTAAGATAGGCATCCTCGTAGTAGAGCTTCCTCGTCACTTTCATCACCTCAGAATAGTTGGCGGACATCATTTAAATGGATATCGAAAAAGGGACAAAAAGGAAAGGTTCAGCGCCTCCTCCGGATTAATAATGGCATGACTATTAACCCAACCAGAAGGGCCGGACCACAGATACTACCGCCACTCTTTTCACCCATGGAGTACTTGAACTCCACCTGAGTCGGAACCTTTGCCATCATAGCCGAGTAATCCTTGGTCTTCATGCCGTAGCGGATAAAGACCTGGCTCTTAATGACTATCTGGCGGTCGTTTATCTTCTCGACCTTCATTATCACCCTACTGCCGTTGGCTTCGACATCTATGTCCTTCGGTAGTTCGGTAAACTTGGCTCCATCGGGCAGGTTTATCTTCGTCACTGTAGTCTGATTTATTTCTCCTTTTATCCTGTTAAGCGAGGGTATGTTTGACAGTCCGAGGGTTGGGTCGTAGGTGTAGGTGTAGACACCATCGGAGTACTTTGTGTAGTTCGTGAGAACCCAGCGCGAGTGAACTACGAGGGGTCCCGTGGAATTGAGGTTTTCCAGGGTTATATTCCAGCTCTGTATGGTTGCTCCTTCCTCCTGGAAGGACTTGGCGTAACTCTGGTAGAGGGACTGGACAAATTTCTGCTCGCCCTGGTAGAGTATCTGGAGCTTGAGGTAGGAGATGTAGGATGTGGGCTCCATATATTTCTCGGTCATGTAGAGGGTTACCTTGTCTTTCTCGACGTCGAGCTGATTGTCCATCGTTAGGACCCACTTCGTATAGTTGCCCTCGCTGCCCGGCCGTCCTTTATACTGAACAATGAAGGCCTGAGGGGTTCCGTAGAGTCTGTTAAGATCTTCCATCGTCACCCCCTTTGCGAGGTGAACATGAGAATGAATTTTCACGACGTTACCGCTCACGTTTGTTTGAATGAAAAGATAACTTCCCGATGATTCTTGGCTGTAATTCGTCGGGGGAACTTCAGTTATCTGGGCCCCCTCAGGGAGGGTTATGACGTAGTAGTTGTCGAAGTCAAAACTCTGGTTGAGCTTAGTTGGGTCTATCCTAGAAAGTTCAGTGACGCGGAGAAGGTCGAGGTCTATCTCCCAGACACCATCATAGGAATAGTACTTGGCGAGTCCTTTCGCAACACCCCTTATGATCATGACGAGGGGGCCAGTGGTGTTGTAGCCTATTATCTCGCCGCTTGTGTTGACCAGGGTTATCCCCTTCTGTGCAAAGGCCTGAACTTCTTGTTGTACAAACCCGTGGGTGGCATTTTCAATGCCCATCTCAATAATTGATTCTTTAGTCTGGTTTAACATATCGCTAGGCCCGTAATAGGTCGTCTTTATGAGCACATTGGCTGAACCGTCCCAGTGTACCGTAAAGTTCTCCTCAAGCTTCTCGGAGTAACCATCCGCAGCGAGTGCAGGCCATGCAAAGAGGCTCAATCCGAGAATCAACATCAGAGCAAACGCAAGTCTTCTCATTAAACCAACCTCCAAGAGACACTAATACCAAGAAGACAGGGGGGTATTTAACTTTATCCTTTCGAAGGAAAATTAAAGAAAAAGTCACTGAAGCTTTGCCTCTTCCAGCTCTCCCTCGGTCTTGGAGACGATGGTAGTTCCTGTAAGGTCCCCAGTAACGTTCACCATAGTCCTGCCCATGTCAAGAATAGCATCTATACCAAGGATCATGGCGTAAGCAAGGGCTACTGGGCTTCCCTCCGTCAGGTTGAGGCCAACACTCTGGAGTACCATGGCCAGCATTATCGCACCGGCTCCGGGGACGCCTGCGGTTCCTATTGATGCCAGAACAGCGGTCAGAACGACCACAAGCTGCTGAGTTAGTGTTAGGGGATGACCGATGGCATTGGCAACAAATAGCACCGTAACACCCTGATACAAGGCTGTCCCATCCATGTTTATTGTGGCACCAAGGGGCAGCGTGAAGGAGAAGATTCCTCTGCTTATGCCCATCTCCTCTGCCACGCTCATGGTGACCGGCAACGTACCGCTGGAGCTCCTCGTAACGAATGCCGTTAACATGGCATCTTTCGCCTTTTTCAGGAACTTGATGGGGTTAATGCCAAAGACCTTGAGCAGGACAAAGTAAACGAGGAGTATCTGGAGGGCGAGACCAACGTAAACGGCCACAACGACCGTGGCAAGGGGCCCTATCACCTTAACGCCCTGCTTGGCCATGACGTAGGCTATGAGAGCGAAAACGCCTATTGGAGCATACTGCATGACCCCACCCACGATGAGGTACATCGCCTCAGCGAGACCGTCAAAAACTCTAAGGAGAGTACTCCCTGAGTTTCTAAGCCGTTCATCCTTGCTGTTCATTAGATAGGTAATGGCTATCCCAAGGATTATTGCGAAAAATATTACCTGGAGGACGGCACCGTTAGTTAGAGACGCGAAGGGGTTCGTCGGGACTATGTTTAGAAGGGTTTTGATCAGGGAAGGAGTTTGAGCCTGGATGGCCTTTCCGCTTCCCGTTCCAAGGTTGACACTGCTTCCCACCCTGAAGAGGTTGCCCATCAGCAGTCCGAAGAACACTGCAAACGCCGAGGTAAGGAGGTAGTAGACCACAATTTTGACTCCTACCCTTCCCAGTCTTGCCGGGCTTATGCTGGCTGCACCAACGACGAGAGAGGCGAGTACAATCGGCATCACTAACATCTTCAGCAGCCTGACAAAGAGATCACCAAACGGCTTTATGTACGACTCCACGAATCCTGCCCATCCGACGTACCCGGCTATGAGACCGAAGACAATACCAAGCACTAAGCCCCAGAGTATCTTCCACAGAACAGGGTAGTCCAAGTATCTACGCAACAGCCCCACTTACGACACCTCCGTATACCAATGTCATTTTATGGGGGATCTGCATTGGTAAATAGTGGTCAAGTGATATATAAGCTTTTAGAAAAAACGACAGAAAAATCAGGGAATAAATGTTCCAACGATAACTCAGGGGAGCGGACGGATCGATACGTCTCCATAGATTACTTTCCTCAGAGATCCTCCAACGTCAAGAAGAAGGGAACCGTCGTCCAAAACATCAACTGCCCTGCCCACAAACCTCTCCCCCCCTATAACCTCAACAAACATCCCCAGGATAAACGTCCTCTCCCTGACTTTCTGCATGAGGATGGCAGGGTCTTCCCTGAATATTCTGTACCATGCATCCATGTGGAAAGTCATGCTTTTGAGAAGCACATCAAGTGGAATCTCCTTTCCCACAAGTTCAAACATGGAAACCGCAGTATCTCTCAACTCTTCGGGGATTGGATTGTTGACGTTCAAACCAATCCCAACTATCACGTACTCCTTCCCTTTACTCTCTACGAGAACACCGGCAATCTTTTGCCCCCTCACCCATACGTCGTTGGGCCACTTTATCCCAGAAGGTATTCCAAAGTCAGCGAGGACGTCTATCACTGAGAGGGGCCCCACAAAAACTATCCGCGGATCCACGAACCCCGGTTTGAGTATAACACTCATCCAGAGGCCTCCTTTAGGGGACACCCATCTTCTTCCATTTCTCCCCTTGCCAGCGCTCTGGCTCTCTGCGAGGACCACTGTTCCCTCCGGAGCCTCTTCCGCTATTGACCTCGCATAATCGTTCGTCGAAGAAACCTCTTTGAGGGCAACTATTTTTTTCCCGATTATTTTCTCCACGCCCAACACCATCGAAAATAGTTTTAATGCCTAATAAAAGTTGGTGGAGAGGGAAAGCTTTAAATCCTCAATGTATATATCACTCTCGGTGATTCATATGGATGCCTATCAGAGTGTTGGTATTAGGAGGAGACTTAGGAGGTTCTTCCGGAGGGATGGAAGGGCCCTTATATTTGCGATGGACCATGGCTTTGAACACGGACCAACTGACTTTGAGGAACATTGGGAGCACGTTAACCCGAAGATCATCGTGAGGAAGGTTGTAAGGGCCGGCATCGACGGTGTTATGATGCTACCTGGAATTGCCAGAATTGCCGGCGACGAGCTCAGGCCTAACACGGGGCTAATGATAAAACTCACAAGCAAGACTAACCTCCGACCGAAGGAGGACCAGCTTCTTCAAAGCCAGCTCGGCTACGTCGAAGATGCGATAAAGCTAGGTGCCGATGCTATAGCGGCAACCGTCTACTGGGGTTCGCCGCAGGAAGATATTATGACGCGCCAGTTCGGGGAGATAGCGAGCTACGCCCACGACCTAGGCTTCCCTGTTGTCCAGTTCGCCTATCCACGTGGCCCCCGGATCAACGAGAAGTACGGCAAAAAGGAGGACTACCGTGTGGTAATGTATGGCGCGAGGGCTGCCGCAGAGAGTGGAGCGGACATGATAAAGACCTATTGGACGGGCTCAAAGAAAACCTTCGCGAAGGTTGTCGATGCCGCAGCAGGAGTCCCAGTCCTCCTCAGCGGCGGAGCAAAGACGGAGGACCCGGTCGACTTCCTTAAGCTAGTGTGGAATGTAATCGAAGCAGGAGGTTCCGGAGCCGTCGTCGGAAGGAACATATTCCAGCGTGAAGATCCCACCCCAATGATAAAGGCACTCCTCCGTGTGATCCACAGAAACGAGGATCCAGAGGAGGCTGCGAAGGCCGAGGGACTCATTTGATTCGACGTTTGTCGACTTTTATTTCCTCTTTTGCCGCAAGTATTTTAAATGGAGCATTTTATCTTCCTCTGGGTGGGAAGCGTGAGCAAAGTGGAGATTATAGACACAACATTTAGAGACGCTCATCAGTCCCTAATAGCAACACGCCTTCAAACCGAGGACATGCTGGCCATAGCTGAAAAGATGGACAGAATAGGGTTCTACTCAATGGAAGTTTGGGGAGGGGCAACGTTTGACGTGTGTATACGTTACCTCGGGGAAGATCCGTGGGAAAGACTCAGACTTTTGAGAGAGCATATGAAGAAAACAAAACTCCAGATGCTCCTCCGGGGACAGAACCTCATCGGATACAGGCACTATCCCGATGACATTGTTGAGAAGTTTGTCGAACTTGCCCACAAGAACGGAATCGATATATTCAGGGTTTTCGACGCCCTCAACGACGTGAGGAATATGAAAATAGCGATAAAAAAGGCGAAGGAAGTAGGGGCAGAGGTTCAGGGTGCGATAGCTTATACAACGGGTAAAGTCTTCACACTTGAGTACTACATGGAAAGGGTAGAAGAGCTTCTTAGACTGGATGTTGACGTCATCACGATAAAGGACATGGCCGCCCTTCTAACACCGTGGAAGGCCTACGAACTGGTCAGCGAGATAAAAGAACGTTATGGTGTTCCAGTTAACGTCCACACTCATTCCACCACGGGGATGGCTGTCGCAACTTATCTCAAAGCAGTAGAGGCTGGGGCAGACTTTATCGATACTGCCATAAGCCCTCTCGCCTTTGGAACGGCCCAGCCCGGGATACAAACAATATGGCATGCTCTTCCCGAGGCCGTTGGCTCTCACCTTGACCGCGAGCTGATTCACGAGGTTTCTCGTTACCTAAAAAAACTGCTTGACGAGAAGTATTCAGGTCTACTCCACAAGGAGGCTCTTATGGTCAATCCCTACGTTCTCAAGTACCAAGTTCCCGGCGGGATGTACTCCAACCTGATAAGCCAGCTCAAAGAGATGAAGGCCCTCGATAGACTCCAGGAAGTGCTCGATGAGATACCTCGAGTTAGAGAAGACCTCGGCTGGCCCCCTCTCGTAACCCCCACCAGTCAGATAGTCGGAACCCAGGCCGTTCTAAACGTCCTCTTCGGAAGGTACGAGAGAATAACGGAGGAGGTCAAGAACTACATCAAGGGGCTCTACGGCAGGCCGCCTGGGGAGATAGAGCCAGAGTTAAAGAGGAAAGTCCTCGGCGATGAGGAGCCGATAAGCGTTAGACCCGGAGAGCTCCTCGAGCCAATGCTAGAAAAATGCCGGAGGGAACTCGAGGAACTCGGCTACCTCAAAAAGGAGGAGGACCTCCTCACGTACTGCCTCTTCCCGCAAGTGGCGGTTGAGTTCTTCAGGAGAGGGAAGCAGGGAAAAAGGGCCGTTTCAATGCCGCCAACTGCCCAGAAGTTCAAGCTCTACGTCAACGGCGTCGAGTTCGAGGTCGGCGTTGAAGGCATAGATTTAAGCGCCCTTAAGTACCTTCCCGAGATGAGGGGTCCGAGCAAGAGGCCCACGCAGGCATATGTTTCATCACCTACTCCCTCCAGTACAGTTCCATCTCCAGTTCATGCTCCAGCGACACCAACCATGCAAAACCCCGCACCGGCTGGTGAAGGTGTTGTAACAGCCCCAATGCCAGGAAAAATCCTCAGAATACTCGTTAAAGAAGGTGATAAGGTCAAAACCGGCCAAGGATTACTCGTTTTAGAAGCCATGAAAATGGAGAATGAAATACCAGCACCAAAAGACGGCATGATCAAGAAAATCCTTGTAAAAGAAGGCGACACAGTCGACACCGGACAATCACTGATCGAGATAAAATGAACCGTTTCATGCTCCCTTTTTGTTTTCGTAAGACCTTTACCGTTTTGATGTAAAACTAAACGCTGTTTTTCCGAGCTTAAGGCCGAAGCCGAATTTTCCTCGTTTTTTCACCGAAAGACATTTAAGTGTATAAAGTGTACGTTAATGTGCAAAATCTTGAGGAGGTGCAACTATGAACTCCGCTGTAATAATCTTGATAGCAGCCGCGATATACGTGGGCATGTACTTCAGCTACGGCAAGAGCCTCCAGAACAGGGTTGTAAGGGCCGATCCCAACAGGCCAACTCCCGCACACAAACTCTACGACGGTGTCGACTATGTTCCAGCGAACCCTGTGGTTCTCTACGGACACCACTTTGCTTCGATAGCCGGTGCAGGGCCCATAGTCGGTCCTGCCATTGCAATGGCCTGGGGATGGCTTCCGGGACTGCTGTGGGTCTGGTTCGGAAACGTCTTCATAGGTGCTGTTCATGACTACTTGGCGTTAATGTCATCGGTTCGCTACGATGGTAAGTCCGTCCAGTGGATTGCAGGAAAGCTCATGAGCAAGAGGACGAGCATGGCCTTCGAACTCTACGTCTGGTTCTCCCTGGTTCTTGTTGTGGCGGCATTCGGTGCAGTTATCAGCGGTATCTTCGTTTCAACGCCGGGAGCCGCAACAGCATCGTGGCTCTTCATGCTTGTGGCAGTAATCCTTGGACTGCTCCTCTACAAGTGGCAGATCGACTTCAAGCTCGGAACCATAATAGGAATCCTGATGCTGATTGGAGCAATATACGTAGGCTTCAAGTACCCGATACACGCGAGTACACACACCTGGCTCATTGCCCTTGGACTCTACGTCATCGTAGCCTCGGCACTGCCAGTGTGGATTCTCCTCCAGCCCAGGGACTACCTCAACGCCTACATCCTGTGGTTCGGACTCATCCTTGGAGGCCTGGCGTTCATAGTGGTGGGAATCAAGGGGGCTGGAACCTTCACGGCGCCGGCG
>JALTCK010000004.1 GCA_027074805.1 Thermococcus sp.
GCTTTGGGATTCCCAAGCCTGCTCGCTTTCCAATACCCCCGGCGAGAAGAATTAACGTTGTCATTCTTTCCCCTCCTTGATTAATCGCCTGTAAACCCTCTCCGAGGATTCATTATCGTCCCCAACCTCGTAGAGGAGGCTTTTAACGGTTTTTCTCCACTCCAAATCTTTCTTGGGATCTTCAAAGTAACCCTTGAGAGCGGTGATCAGTTCATTAACGTCTCCGGGTTTGCTTCCGGGGGCGAAGAAGTCGTAAGGAAGGAGGAAACCGCTCTTCTTTTCTAACTCTTCCCTGTCGGGCAGGTAGAAGACCACCGGTCTCTCCAGGAGGATGTAGTCCTCGTAGATGCTCGAATAATCTGTGATGAGAACGTCAAAGGTTCCCATCACGTCGTTTATCGTGAGCAGGTTTTTGGAAAGTGAATCGTTAGTCAGCAGTTTTACGTTCTCGCTATCCTTAATCTCCGGTCTTATGACATTAGCTATCAACTTATGGGGCTTGATAACAAGTAGTGAGTTGTTCTCCTTCAGAAATTCGGTAAACCTTTTGGTAATGAGGCTTTTAACGACCCTTACACTTGCGTCGAAATCCTTCATGTAACTCGTGTACCTGTAGGTTGGGGCGTATAAGAGAATATGATCGTAATTCTCAATATCCACTTCCCAAATCCTCGATAGGAGAGCCTTGGCGTTCTTCATGTTGGCCAGCATACCGTCGTTTCTCGGCTGGCCGAGGATCCTAAACTTCCCCGGCTTTATCATGAACTGTCTTACGAAGGCTCCAACCACCAGCTCGGAAGTTGTTACAAAGTCGGTCGTCCAGCGGTCCATGTAGAGGTAGAGGTCCTTAACTCCGAGGGGATGCTCGTAGCCCGTCTTTTTACCGGGGAGGCCATGCCAGAGCTGAATGACCCTCTGGTCGAGGTGAGGAGTTACGGGCAGGACGTCCGTTGTAACCACGAACTTCGCCCTTATCAGCTCCTTTAGTCCTCGAGCCGAGTAGAGAGCAACCCCTTTAACGTCGGGATACCTCTCAGTTAGGGCGCTCCATCCCGTAGAGTCTGGTTTGTTCAGGAGCCACACTAACTCGTAGCCTTCGTTGAGCCCGTAAACGTACTTGAAAAGCGCGAGAGCGTTGTCAGAAACGTCCGGCGTGGAATAGAAGGCTATCCTGTTCTCGTCTTTAGGTAGTATATTCGCCAGTGAGAGTACCCTTGAAGCCAACAGCTGGAGTCGGACGCGGTTCATTGTTATCATATTTAGTCCCTGTAAAACTTTAAAACGTTCTCGGAGGACAAACCCTGGGGGAACTGATGGTTAAGGTCAGCGTTATAATGCCTAACAAAAACAATGAGAGGTGGCTTAAAAAGTCCATTGAGAGCGTCATCAACCAGACCTACAAGAACTGGGAGTTGATAATCGTGGACGACCATTCCACGGACAGGAGTCCGGAGATAATCCGGGAGCACATGAATCGTGATGATAGGGTCGTCGGGATTTTTGATCCTGATGAACCTTTTCCTTTGACAAGGAACATCGGGATTGAGGTCTCATCTGGGAGGTATATCCTGTTCTTGGATAGTGATGACTGGATAAGTCCGAAACTTTTAGAGGATGCTCTTTTGAACTTTAAAGGCGTTGATGGTTATGCTTCCAGTTACAAGGTTATAACTTCAACTGGATGGGAGAGGAGTTTTGTTTATGAGAGAGGAGTGTATCCAAGTGATGACGGATTAAAAGTCAGATATCGATTTGGAAACGGCAATTCAGTTCTGAAGAGGTCGATCATAGAGAACTACGGTATAAAGTTCCCTCCTTTTAGATATTCAGAGGACACGTACTTCTACTATTTCTACCTTTCAGTCACTAGGAGGATCTTTGTCTCTGATCTTTTAGGATTTACCAACAATCGCATGGGTAGTACCGTTGTTTCTGGTGGGAGCTATGAGAGAAAGCTTTTGGAGACGATGAAAAGTTATGAATTATTGTTCTCTAGATTAAAGGAACAGGGTTTTGGTGACAAAACAGAATTAATTCAGAAATACGGCCTCCCAAGGAGCATAGTAACCTATCTGGATTCGACGCCGAGATATTATAAATTTAGAGTCTTCTTAAAGTATTTCAGAGTTCTGATTCCATACATCCTTTTTAAAAGATGCGGTAGTGGGGAATGTCTATGGGCATATGCCACCATGCTCGACTCAATAGTTCCAGTTAAGTGGTTGTTGAGAAAGCTTAAAACCCCCTGACATCCCTTTGTTGATAAGGGGGGTGGACCTTGAAAGTTTCTGTAATAACCGCAGTATACAACGTGGCGGACTACATTGATCGCCTCCTAACCTCACTGGAAAGTCAGACCTATAAAAACTGGGAATTCATCGCCGTTGATGGACAGTCCAACGATGGAACCTATGAGAAACTGCTCGGGTTTAGGGACAAGTACCCTTCAAAAGTTGAGGTCATAAGGTCACCCAATAGAAAAGCGGGTGTTAGCTTTGACAGAAACTTGGGTTTGGAAGCATCCTCCGGCAGGTTTCTTGCGTTCATTGATGGGGACGACTGGTGGTCGTCAATGTTTCTTGAAGATACCATGGCCCGTATCAAACACCATGATGGCGTTTTTACAGCCTCATACGATGTGTTGGATGATGGCAATACCCAGACTCTTGTGAAAGTTCCATACAGAAAGTTTGGGGAGGTATCTTGGAGAGAAATCGTGAGGGGAGACGTGAGGTTTGGGATAGGCAATACACTCCTCCGGAGGAACATCATTGAACGAATAGGCCTCCGATTCCCGGAGGGCCGTAACTTCAGCGAAGACACGTATTTCATGATGATGTACGCATCCCAAGTTCGTAGAGTCTACGGTGTTTCTAGCAGGGATTTCTTTCATTTGATAAGGTCCAATTCCTCTGTGAGGAGCAATCCAGATGTTTCAGTTTCCATGAAAAAGATTGATAGTCTAATTGCCAACCATAAGTCACTCTGCGAGGGGGTTTACATGTACAATAAGATAAGTCCAGACGAATTTTGCAGACTGTTTATGGAAGTTCTTCATCCTGTTTCTTTAATGATTTATGTGACCTCAATCTCTGACTCTTTTGGAAGAAAGGTGGGTAGAGCTCTCTTCAAGAGATATTCCTCGGAGATATTCAACTTCAGACCTACCCTTTCTCATTCATCGCTCCTTATGGTAGTCTGGATAATTGACCTGTTTGTTCCGGGTTTTAGAAAGGCTCTTAGGGTGGTAAGTGAAGTGTTGGATGGATGAGTTTCATGTGGTTTGACTCAACTACACATCGCTCCTCGTGGGGGGATGCTCAAACATTGAAAACGGCGGTGTTGTAGATGGGATCCCCAAGCGTGGTTTTAATCGTGATTGATACCCTCCGGAAAGACTATGGCGAGAAGTACCTGAATAGCATGCTAAAAAAAAGGGGCTTTGTTTACTATCCCAACGCGGTGGCCCCATCTCCTTGGACCACACCTACCCATGCGTCCATGTTTACCGGACTATATCCTTCCTTACATGGGGTTCATGAAACCCGCCGTAAGAAGAGTTATGAAGTTCGTTTGAGGACAAGAGATGTTGTGTGGAGAGATTTAGCCATGGCTGGGTACGTGACGTATCTTTTTTCAGCCAATATTTTTATTAGTCCCTATTTCGGATTTGAGGGGTTTGATAAATTTCACCTCTCAAACAAGCGCCCTCCGAATTTGATCTCGGCAAATGAAAACAAACTTCTTCAGTTGCATTCAAAGCCATCTTCTTTCCAGATAGCACGTTCTCTCATTCGGTCTGGTGAGTACAAACTCCTACTTAAAAGCGCCATTCAGAAGGTGTTCCTTAACAACCGGTTCGTTGTTAATCTGTATAGTGTTATCTCAAAATGGCCCCTTGACTTGGGTATTTCCGAGTTTATCCATCTGATTTCCAAGATTAGAACACATAAACCAGTATTTTTGACAATGAACCTCATGGAGATGCACGAGCCATATCCTACCCTAAAAAACAGTGCTGAAATAAATTACCACACAATAAAAAGCTGGATAGGTAAAACGGAGCAAGGGATAATCCATAAGTATCAAAAAGGGTACTCAATGGAGATAGAGTATCTTTCAAAGAAACTGCCTCTGCTTTTGGATGCGTTGGATGACCGTGGACTTTTCGATGACTCCCTTGTTATTATCCTCAGTGATCATGGTCAGCTCCTTGGGGAAGATGGAAAGATAAACCATGGTACCTTCCTATATGACGAACTGATACGGGTTCCTCTATGGGTGAAGTATCCATGGGAGATCAAACACTCTGAGTGCATTGATGGGTATGCAAGTCTAACAAAAATTAGGGATCTAATAATGGATGTAGTGAAGGGCAGTCTAAGTACAGATGAAATCCTGTGTTCCCCGGTGGTGTTTTCGGAGGTATATGGAACCCACATAAATTACTCTAACATGAAGCTCTCACGTGAGGAACTCGAAAGGTTGAAGAAATTGGAGAAGTACCGCATTGCTGTTTATTACAACAATTTCAAGGGGATTTTCAACATTCCGGAATGGAGATTCGAGGTGGTGAGTTCCTGTGATTCAAGTATTGAAGTTAACAATGATGTCATTAACCAGCTGAAAAAAGAAGTAATTAGGTTCCTTAAGACGGCCACTGTTGCCAAAGTCCCTAAAATGAGGTTTGGTCGTTGAGGTTTTGGTTATTCTTAGTGTATAAATCTTGAGATCAATCTTTCTATCCTTCCAAAATCCACTCCGAACTTCTCCCCTGCGAGCCTGAGGAGGGACACGTCCTCCTCTTCAAAGGTCCCCACCACAAGAGAAGCCACATAGAATCCGATGGACTCAAGAGTAACAAGAAGGAGCGCTACTGTTATTCTCTCTGTCCTCAGGAGCATGGCAATTCCAGTGGTGAGGGCTCCTATGAGGAGTATCCGCATGTAACGGCCGTTGAGGGGACTTATTCCCAGGGTAGCGAGTCTGAGGCTCTTGTAAAGGTTGGTCACGAGGTATGAGGAAGCCGTTGCTATTGCAGCTCCCGTCATGCCGTATGCTGGTATCAGGAGGTAGTTGAGGAGGACGTTAAGGCCCGCTCCCAACAGGTCTCCTTTGAGGTTCTCGGTTGGCCTCCCCATGGTGAGGAGGGTGAGGCCATTTGGGCCAAGCACGGAGTGGAACATAAAACCGACGCTCAGGATAATTAGGGGTTTCCAAGCGTCTACGTACTCTCCTCCAAAAAGGAGTCTCAACACAGGAATGGGGTAAGCAACGAGAAGGACGAAGAGGGGAAAAGTCAGGAGAACCACCCACTTGGTTATAATCACGTAGAACCTTCTCAGATTCTCGATCTCCCCGCGCGCGAAGAAACCGGTTGCGATGGGATTGTAAAGGACGGTGAAAGATGCCAAAAAGACGGGAATGAACCTGGCTAGGGGGCTGGCCGCATTGTACAGGCCCACTATCTCTTCCCCGAGGTAGTGACCGAGCATCAGCGTGTCAGTCCAGTTAAGGATGAAGAATATGAGGTTTGACGTCATGAGGGGAAGGGAAAATAAGAGAAGGGTCTTTGCCAGCCCTGGGGACAATTTCAGCCTGGTGGTCAGTATCCCTGCCTTTATGAGATCTCTAGACAGAAGGGCAAGCATAAAGGCGGCGGTTATCAAATAGGCAAGGGGGACGGAGGTTATATTGTCCGAGAGAAGAACGAAGACTAAGACTATCATGAAGTATAGGAAGGGAAAGGCGATTTTACTGTAGATGACGAACTCCCTAACCCTTCCAAAGCCCTGGGAAGTGGCTATTAAAATATTGAAAAGGGCGACGAAGGGTAGGGCAAGGGGCAACGTTTCAAGAAGGCTGACAAGGAGGTTTCCTCCCCCTATGTAAGCCGGGAGGTAGCCCTTAACCACCTCTATAACCACGAGGCCGAGGGAGGATGTAAGGAGAACTAGGATCACGGCTGTGCTCACGAGCTCTCCAGTTTTTTCCTTCTCCCGGTGAAGGAAATATGCGACCTGCCTCTGGAGGCCAGATGGAAAACCAAGCATAGCAACAACGAGGACTACGGTAAAAACGGTTAAGGCTAGGTTGTAGGCCCCATATGCCTTTGGCCCGAAGGCTCTCCCTATTAGGGCCCTGGTTAGGAATCCGAAGAGTGCTGAGACGGCGAGTCCGACAAGGGCCAATACCCCGCCTCTTGCGGCTTTTCCGAGTTCCCCTACTATTTCATCCCCCATTTTTCTCCCTCGACCACCGGCTGAGTGAAGGTCATCACACCATTTCTTAAGTTTAATCCTGGGTCTCTTTTGAGTAGGTTGAAGCATTTGGTTTCAGGTTGTACTATTTATAATCATAAAATTTAAAAACTTTTAATTGTACAGTTCTTGAAATCATTGAGGTGATGGAATTGAAACGTCTACTGATTGTGATTGCAATTGGGCTCTTGATGATGGCCTTTGGCGTTGGGTTCAACATTTCGTATTTCAGCGACGTGGCAAAGTCTCAAGGCAACACGATTTCCACGGGTGATTTCGACGTCGACATAAGTAAGGATGGAAGCAGGTACCATGACGACTACAAAATGTTCTCCTTCGATAATATAAAACCCGGAGAAAACAGAACGTTTGAGTTCTATATTAAAAACCGGGGAGATTATTCGGTTTCAAGGATCTCCGTAGAATTCAACGTGACTGACATTGAAGCGGGAAAGCTTAGCAGTGCGGAGGCGGAGGTTGATGACACTCCGGATGTCGGAGAGCTAAGCGGGGAGGTTCGGATAGTGGACTTCAAGGTCACAACTCCCAAAGGGGAGAACCGGGTCAATGCCATCATTGGTAAGAGCCTGAAGGAAGTCAACGGCACAAGCTTCCTGATTTTTGAGGGTTCTCTCGACAAGAATGAGGTTCTCAAGGTTAGCGTGACGTTGCAACTCTCCCCTTCAGCAGGCAACGAGTGTCTAACCGACGAGGCAAAGGTTGGGCTCTCGATTTACGCCGAGCAGTAAGCGAAAGTCATTAAAGGGTGCCAACGAAGAAGAATTGCGATGATGAGTGATGGGCGAACCGACCGATGAGGAAGGAAAGGTGATCGCTGAGCAAGCCTTTTAAACGTCTTTTTCAACTTTTTTCGGGATGATGACTTCAGCCTTGTCTGAGGCTTGTGATGATGGAGTGACGGACTGACCGTGGGATGTCAATGTTTAATTGGCTGGGGTGATACTCTGGAGGAAATATACAAACCCATCTGGGTTTCCATATTCGGAAACGTTCTTCTTGCCCTCCTTAAGTTAACAGTTGGTTTTTTGTACTCCAGTATTGCCCTAATATCGGACGGCGTTCACTCGCTGAGCGACGTGGTAACGAGCGTCATTGGATACCTCGGAATAAGGATTTCATCCAAGCCCCCGGACAAAAGCCATCCTTTCGGCCACTCCCGTTTTGAACCTTTTGTGGCTTTTCTCATTGGTGAGGCGCTCATTATAGTTTCCTACGAAATAGGCCGTGATTCAGTTTACAGGCTCTTACATGGGGAGACGATAGTGGTCAATTTAATTATGCTCGGCGTCACAGTTCTCTCCATCTTCGCTAAAGAGGCCATGTTCCGCTACTCCGTTTACGTGGGTAGGAAGCTGAATAGTCAAATCCTCATAGCCGATGCCTATCACCACAGGAGTGACGTTCTAAGCAGTGTTGCCGTTCTCATCGGCCTCAGCCTTCAGAGGTTCGGTTTTTCGAGGGGAGATGCCCTAGCAGGTTTAATCGTGGCGGTCTTTCTCGTCAAAGTTTCCTTTGAGATAATTCTGGAGAACGTGGACTACCTCACCGGAAGGGCCCCCTCATTGGAGGTCTGTGAGGAAATTAAGAAGCGCGCTCTCAGTGTTCCCAACGTTCTTGGAATCCACGATTTAAGGGCACATTACGTAGGAAGCAAACTTCACGTTGAACTCCATGTGGAGGTTTCCCCGGAACTCCCCCTTAAAAAGGCTCACGACGTCAGCGAGGAAGTGAAGAGGAGGATAGAGGAGATTCCGGAAGTGGAGAGGGTCTTCGTGCACGTGGACATAAAGGGAGTTACGGAGTAAGTACTTTATCGAAGTCGTCCGGATCAAAGACTCCGTACCTTTTCCCCTGAGGTTCCCTTTGTCTTCAATGCGTTTTGCTATAAAGCCGAAATACATCTCCCTTTGGATTTAATCTGATCGCCTTCTCTTCAAGTTTTCGGAGGACTTCCTCTGCATCTTGGCCCTTAGGCATCTTCACTTGTTCTCGAAAACGCCCATTCTCCATTTCAAACTGGTGAGAACAACCAGGTCTATCCCCTCCCTTTTGCCACTTCTTTCGATTTTTGTAAATCTGAAAGGTAATTTCTGCCTCTCGTTTAGTCTTATCAGAACTCCCCTGCAATACTCTCAAGAGCCTCCTTCTAAGTAAGTGTTAACCCCTTCTTTGAAGTTTTCGAAGCTTATTGTCTCTATTTCTATATCGTCGTGTGAGGTAGACAAAACGGAGCCAGAAATGGTAGTTTCCTGGCAAGGAAATAGAAGACCTTTTATCCTTTATGAACTGCTTCACGAGTTCGGTCTTCCAGATTCTTCTCCTGTAATGGATGAGGACAAAGTGGCACTTCCTCAGAGTACAGTACCTCGAGTTCCCTTGTCTCGTCCTCACAGTCGATGAATTTTAGTATTGTGATATTTGGCATTGCGTTATTAATTCAAACTTTTCAGATGATCTCTTTTAAATCCCTCAAAAACTCCTCCAGATGTCCCCTCCTCACGTGGGGCATCATGACTATCCTTATATAACCGCGATGGGCACTTATTCCCCATCCGCGCCCCTTGAGCTCCTCCTCGACTCTCTCCAGCTCCTCCGCCCCGAAGGATACTATGTTTAAGACGGGCTCTCTTATGAGGTAAACCCCCGGGATTTTCTTCAGCTCTCCGGCGAACCACCTGCTCAGCTCCATCGCTCGCCTAACGACCTCCTTGTAGCCCTCGAAGCCGAGATGCTTTATCATCGCCCAGACTGCCAAGGCATTTGCTCCGGGCCTCGTTCCGGTTATCGTTGCCTGACACACCTTTCCTCCCGCCAGATATGGGGCAGGAACACTTACTGCTTCCAGATATCTCTTCTCGCGGAAGATTATTCCCCCGGCCGGAATGGGCACCATCCCCATCTTGTGGGGGTCTATGGTTATGCTCTTAACGCCCTTGAGCCGAAAGTCAAAGTCGGGAATCTCGTAGCCGAGTTCCTTTGCGAAGGGTATCACGAAGCCGCCGAAGGCGGCATCGACGTGGAGGGGAATGTCGTGGTCCAAAGCTAGGTCACTCAAGGCCGGTATGTCGTCAACTACCCCCAAACCTGTCGTCCCGGCGATGCCGACTATTCCAATGGTGTTTTCAGTGATTTTATTCTCGACATCCCTTACGTCGACCGAATAATCCTTCTTCAGCTTCGCCCAGATGAGCCTAACGTTAAGCATCTCGCTCGCCTTTAGGAATGAGAAATGTGCACTCTCCGGGAGGATGAGCTCTGGCTTTTCTACATCACTCAGGTTTCTGAAGGCCCTTACAGCCAGGATATTGGCCTCAGTTCCACCGGAAACTATGTGACCGTAGCCTCTCTCCAAGCCGAGGAGGTTCGCGAGCATGTTAATGGCCTCTTTCTCGACCTTTCTACTGCCAACATGCAGTCCTGGATCCCCGAGGTTTCGGTCTATGTAATGTGTAATGATTTTAACGGCGAATGGATGTGGCTGTGTGCACATTGAACCTAGTATTCTGCCAGAATTAAAAGTTAGATCGCTGGATGTCTTCTCTTTGAGCTCCTTCAGGACCTCTTTCTCGCTTGCGCCTTTTCTTGGAAACATGCTCTCACCGGCGGGTTTAGGGGGGTAGGGATTTAAGCTTTTGCCCTCTTGAGATAACTCTTGAAAAATATCGGTGTGCTGAGGGCCGTGAGCATAGAAACGACGATGACGCTTGCGAACAGTGCCTGATCTATGAGCCCGGCGTTCAGTCCGAAGGTCAGGATTGCCAGTTCGAGGCTACCTCTACCGCCCATTCCAATCCCCACGGTGAGGGCGTCCCTCCAGTTGAGGCCAGAAAGCTTTGCGCCGAGTCCACATCCAAACAGCTTTCCAAGAACGGCCGAGACGTATAGCAGACCTATGAGAAGGAGGCTTATGCTAGCCAGGGGCGGATTGAACATGAGTCCAACATAGATGAAGAAGAGCGGAATGAAAAACTCGGTGAGAACCACCTGGAGGTCTTCAATAAGCTCGTTGAGCTTTATCCTTGTGACGACGAGGGGGTCTTTTCTCTCGCGGAGTCTGCTTATTGTGAGGCCGGCCAGGTATGCACCTATTATCTGATTCAAGCCTGCCCACTCCGCTACTATGGCCAGTGAAAAGGTAAGGATCAGGGTGAAGGTGAAAAAGACGTTGAGGTTCCTCACTATTGAAAAGAACCAGCGGGAGCGCTTAAAGACGTATTCGGAAATCAGAAGCGTGGCAGCTATGAAGGAAAATATTTTCACAGTTAACCATCCGAAGGAGGTAGGGTCGAGCCTTCCGCTTGCCATTGCGGTTATAATGCCGATGAGGTAGACCGCCATTATATCGTCTGCAAAAGCTGCCCCCATGAGTATTGAGGACACCTCCCTTTTAACGCGCTCCTTGAGGAGGACTCCGCTCGTGACTTCTATCGCCGTGTTTCCCAGGGTTATACCTACGAAAATGGCGGAGGTGACTCCTTTGCCAAAGAAGTACACGGTGAGAAAACCCAGTACAAAAGAGAAAGCCACTCCAAGAAAGGCGACTAACACGGCTTTTTTGGTGTTCTGGGCTATCGCTGAGAAGTTGCTGGTGAGCCCCATGTACAGCATCATCATTATGAGGCCAAAGGTGGCAAGAACCCTGAGTTCTTCGGTGGGTTCTATCAGGCCGAAGACAAAAGGCCCGAGAACGACGCCGGTGAGGACATGGGCTATGATCGGATGAATCTCGACCTTTTCGAAGACCCATTCTATGCTCTTGGCCGTTACAAGAAGAATTGCTAGGGCCGCTAGGAAATTCATTTTAGTCCCCCCGGGCAAGCAGGCTCAGGATAATCCATGTCCCCATAAGGAGCAGTGCAAGAATCATGGCGAGCGTGGCGGCACCTCTGTTCGTCCCGAAGACTATTGGTATGGGACCTATCATTATCACGCCTCCGCCCTCAACCTCTCCATCCCCCTGGGCTGCGGAGAGCAGTATTCCTATGAATATCATGAGGAACCCGAGCAGTATTAGTCCCATCCCGCCGAGGATCAGGATGCTTCCCTTTTCCATACATTAAAAAGCCCTACCTCGGTCTTTTAAACTTTGACCCAAAGGGTTAAAATGCCGGTGTGAAAGTCGTTAACATGCTCGTCCTCGTAGATCTCGACGACACTCTCTGCAACACATGGGAGGCTGGGAAGAGGGCAATGCTCAGACTGATACCAATATTATTGAGGCGGAGGAAGCTTAAGGCCTTTTTTTACATTGCAACCGCCAGGTACACGGAGCTGGAACAGTCAAAGGAGCTCCATCTAATGGACTTTGACAAGATACTCGAGAGAGTGCTTTACAAGGTCTACCAGGATATTTCCCCTGAGGAACTTGAGGAAATGGTGGACCTTGTTGACAGAATCTTTTTCTCCGAACTCAGACTCTTTCCAGATGCACTACCATTTCTAAAGGGCGTTAACTCTCTCGGTGCGAAGCTCGTTCTGATAACGGATTCCTCGTCAAAGTGGCAGCGCAAAAAGCTTGAATACCTTGGGATAAGAAGCTACTTCGACGGGGTGATAATAAGCGGTGAGACGGGACATAGCAAGTTCGAGCCTCACAACTTCCGTCTCGCAAGGAGGCTCTTTCCGGACGAGGAGGTCTACGTAGTCGGGGACAGGGACGATACTGACATGGCCGGGGGAAAGTCCATAAACGCCACTACCATAATGGTGCGGAGGGGATATTTTGGGGGCAGGCATAGCAGATACGCCGATCACATCGTCGGCAACCTGCTAGAGGCGTTGGAGGTGATAAAGCGTGAGCATCAAAAGAGAGCTTAAACGGAAGTCCCTCCATGTTACCGGCCTCGTCGTTCCCCTCATTTATTACCTGTTTGGTAGAGAAACTGCTCTGACACTCACAGGTGCGGCATTCTTTCTCTTCGTGATCCTTGAGCCCTTCAGGATAATCGAGGAACTCAGGGACAACATAAAGCGCCGCCTCAGGATATACGTTGACAACGACGTTTTTGAAAGGATGGAGGTGCTGGAGAGGCAGATCGACGAGATTACACGGGGCCACGAGCGCAACAGGGTGGCGGCTCATATTTACTTTGCGGCAGCTTCTTTTATCGTGATATACTTCTTTCCGATGAACATTGCACTTGGCTCGATAACCGTGGCTACCATCGGAGATGCACTTGCGGCCATAATTGGGAAGTCCCTTGGAAGACACAGATTCTCAAACGGGAAGAGCCTTGAGGGTAGTCTGGCCTATTTTATCTCCGCTTTTTTGATTCTCGCCCCCCTCGTCGGGCCGGTGGGGGCTATTGTTGGCTCTGCAGCAGGCGCTATATCTGAATTCTACAACCTTCCACCCGACGATAACTTCTCAAATCAGCTGGCGGTTGGGCTTGTGTTGTATCTGTTCTCACT
>JALTCK010000005.1 GCA_027074805.1 Thermococcus sp.
TTTCTGTAGTTCCTTTGTGGTGTGCACTTCTTTGCCTTTTTAGTCTCAAACTGTAACTTCTTTGCCGGCAGAGAGTCGAATAAATTGGTGCAAGAATATGCAATCGGGTGCATCTGATTTCAAGCAAGTTCATCCATATAGAAAGATTTATATAGATGATGCAAAATTTATAAAATTGACCAACCTTATAATGGTGGTGCCAATGAGAAAATTCCTTGCGTTTGGAGTCGTGGCCCTTTTCATGGCCAGTCTTTTTGGGGCTGGATTTGGGATGGCAGCTGAAACACTACCCAGGGATGAGACAATCTATACTGCAAACAGCGCCCCGCCGACTAATGCAAATCCCTTCAGTGGCGGTAACATAATAGGTATCGACGGTCTAGTTTTTGAACCGCTCTTCATGTTGAACTTCATGCAGAGCAAGCTCGTTCCATGGCTTGCCGCTGAAGGTAAGTGGGTTGACAGCACAACCTATCAGGTTAAACTCCGCGATGGCCTAAAGTGGCAGGACGGACAACCGCTGACCGCTGAGGACGTCAAGTTCTCTTTTGAGCTCTATCAGAAGATGGGCCTTAAGAAGTACGAAGGTCTCAGGGAGATAAAGGTCGTTGATGACAAGACCGTTCAGTTCCTCTTCTCCGGTGCCCCGAACGTTTGGGTCTGGAACCAGAATCTATTCACAACCCTCATTGTTCCGAAGCACATCTTCCAAAACCTTGACCCGAATAAGCTCAAGACCATGACCTTCCTTGGCGACCAGAAGAAGTACCTCGTAGGTTCTGGTGCATACAAGCTCAAGGAAGTCGTCCAGCAGCAGAAGGCCATCCTTGTCAGGAACGACGACTGGTGGGGTAACAAATACTTCAAGAAGCCGGCCGCCAAGTACATAGTTCAGCTCTACGTTTCAAGTAATGACCAGGCAGTTAACATGTTTATCAAGGGCGATCTCGACGTCGGAACCTACTACATGGATATAGTCTCGGCCAAGCAGAAGAACCCGAACATTGTCAGTTGGCTCGACAAATATCCGTACTTCCCGCCAGTAGTCCCTGTTGTCTTGTACTTCAATACCCAGAGGCCGCCCATGAACCAGCCGGCATTCAGGCGCGCTATAGCAATGGCCATCAATCCGTATCAGATCGTCAACCAGGGGCCAATAAGTGACGTTCCTGACCAGACTCCACTCGGTGCTATCATGGAGCCATGGAAGGAAAAGATAGGGGTCAAGAAACTCATTGACCAGTATGGATGGAAGTACGGTGACATTGCTGATGCCAACAAGATACTCGACCAGCTCGGCATGAAGGATACTAACGGGGACGGTATAAGGGAGTACAATGGCAAGGATATAGTCCTTAAGTTCTATACCTGTGCGGGCTGTTCAGACTGGATCCAGGCCGGTGAGATAATAGCCAACCAGCTCAAGGCGATTGGAATAAAGGTCGAGATCGAGAAGGGCGACTGGACCAACTTCTTCATGGCTCACCTCAACAGCGGTGACTTCGACCTTGCCCTTCACTGGGCCGGAACCTTCAAGCCCGATCCGTACAGTGTCTATTATTCCATCATGTACTACAAGAACAGCACCGACAAAGGTTCCGCAAACTTCGGAAACTACTACAATGAGAGGGCCAATGAACTCCTAGAGAAGCTCGCCCATACCCCAGTCGAGAGCGAGCAGATAAACTACCTCAAGGAGCTTACCAAGATATGGCTTGAAGACGTTCCAGCAGTTCCTGTCTACATGGGTACCCTCTTCTACGAAGCAAACCAGGCCTACTGGAAGGGATGGCCGAACGCCAAGAACCCCTACGGCGTGCCGATATTCTGGCCAGGCTTTGGTACGTGGGGTACTGCCCTGGCGCTCCTCGGTGTCCAGCCGGCGGTTACACCGACCACCACCAGCACTAGTGGAACGGGAACCACGACAACTTCTGGAGGTAGCACTACAACGAGCAGCGGCAGCGGAATCTGCGGTCCAGCACTAATAGTCGCCTTGGCGGCTGTACCTCTGTTCATGAGGAGACGCCGCTGAGAGAATCTTTTTCTCTTTTCATGATTTGGGGAGGGAAAACTATGGGGTTCAAGAAATACTTGGCTCTCAAAACTGGCGTGTATCTCATTACGTTCCTGTTTGCGGTTACACTTAACTGGTTACTCCCCAGGCTCATGCCGGGAAATCCTATTGAGGCCATGCTCAGCTCAAACCTGGGTCTGGCACCGGGTGAGAAAGAGGTTCTTATGCAGTACTATTCACAACTTTACGGACTTGACAAGCCCCTATGGGAGCAGTTTGTTAACTTCTGGGTCAATCTGCTCCATGGGAATTTGGGATATAGCATACTCTACAAGGCTCCCGTTACCGATTTAATAAAACACGCGCTTCCCTATGATATAGCGATTCTTCTCCCGGCTATTGCTCTCAGCTGGATAGTTGGAAACTGGCTGGGGGCCATTGCAGGCAAGAATAAGAGGTATGATAGGTACACGATGCCTGTGTTCTACTTCCTTGCGAGCATGCCTTACTTCTGGTTTGCCATGTTGCTGGTATACTTCGTGGGCGTTAGGGCAGGATGGCTCCCCTATCAGGGTGCATACGATCCTGCTATAATCCCGAGCTTTTCGTGGGAGTTCCTATCGAGTTTCTTGAAACATTGGATACTACCTTTTCTTAGCCTTTTCATAGTCATGATAGGCAGCTGGGCAATAGGAATGCGCAATATGATCATCTATGAGCTTGAGGCTGATTACATCCGCTATCTTGAGGCCCTCGGTGGAAGTGAGAAACTCCTTACAAAGCACGCTTACAGGAATGCCATACTGCCCCAGGTGACGGGACTGGCGCTCCAACTCGGCCTCATGGTTGCTGGGGCCATAGCCACGGAGATAGTCTTCAACTACCCTGGAATCGGTGTTCTCATAATGAACGCTGCATTGAGCCAGGACTACTTCTTGCTCCAGGGAGCTTTCCTCATGGTTGTCATATCAGTGCTGGCTGCAAACTTCCTCATTGACATAATCTATGCATTCATAGATCCGCGTGTTAGGACGAGTTATACGGAGGGGTAAAGATGCCGAGAAGGAGCAAGATGGATACGGTAAGGATTGCCTTCAGGAACAGGAAGTTTCAGTTCGGATTTGGGCTATTGGCTTTCTTCATAATATTCGCTCTCATCGGTCCACTATTCACACCCTTTGCATGGGATGGTCTGTACTATGAGAAGGTGGGAAAGATTGAGCTGGCATCGTACTCTGGAAGGCATCTCCCCCCCATGACCCATGAGGAGATCTACACCTACACAGGAAAGAAGGTTGAGGTGTTCCACATACTGGGAACGGACATCCAGGGAAAAGACGTTTATGCACAGCTTGTATATGGTCTCCGGACTTCTCTGTGGATAGCAGTACTGGCCGCCATAATTGGGACGATACTGGGTGTCAGCATAGGTTTTGTGGCCGGTTACAAGGGAGGCTGGGTTGACGAGGTACTAATGATGGTAGTCAACATAATGCTCGTAATACCGGCGATAGTGCTCCTCATACTCGTTGCAGCGTACCTCTCAGCTAGGAGCCCGGAGATACAGGCAGTAATCATAGGTCTGACCGGTTGGCCATGGGTTGCTAGGGCAGTTCGTTCACAGACACTCTCTCTCAAGAGCAGGGAGTTCGTAAGCCTTGCCAGGCTTGCTGGCCAGAGTGACTCCAAGATAATCTTTGGAGAAATAATGCCAAACATGGTCTCCTACGTCTTCATGGCGGGAATCCTCCAGTTCAGCGGTGCAATACTCGCGAGTGCTACCCTTGACTTCATAGGCCTCGGTCCGACGACGATGGTCTCCCTGGGAAACATACTTCAGAGGGCCATAGCATACAACGCCCTCCAGTTCGGATGGTGGTGGTGGTTCATACCGCCAGGGATTATAATAACCCTCATCATAACAGCGTTGTTTTTCATAAACCTCGGGATGGAGGAGGTCTTCAACCCGCGCCTCAGGAGGGGTGGAGAATGAGCGCTCTACTTGATGTCAGAAACCTCAAGATTTACTACAAGACTCCAGTGGGATACGTCAAGGCGGTAGATGACGTCAGCTTCAATGTTGAGAAGGGCGAGGTCTTCGGTGTAGCAGGTGAGAGCGGATGTGGAAAATCCACGCTTGTCCACTCTCTTATTCTAAGGAAGCCACCCATGATCCACATGGGCGGTCAGGCGATATTCAAGGGAAGGAATCTGATGCAGCTTTCCAAAGAGGAGGAAAGGAGGATAAAGTACACCGAGATCTCGATAATTCCCCAGTATGCCATGAACGCCCTCAACCCCACCAAGAAGATCAAGGACATTGTGTGGGACATAGCGAGGGAGCACGGTTACGAGGACAGGAACGAGGTAGAGAAGCTCCTCCGCGAGAGGCTCGCAATGGTCAAGCTCAGTGAGAAGGTAGCCGACATGTATCCTGTAGAGCTCAGCGGTGGAATGAGACAGAGGGTCACGATGGTTGTTTCAACACTTGTGAACCCCGACCTTCTCATCGCAGACGAGGTCACCTCCGCCCTCGACGTTACCACTCAGAGGGTGGTTCTCGAGCTCCTCCATTACTTCTTAGAGCAGGACATCGTCAAGTCGATAATCTTCGTTACTCATGACCTCGCTCTCCTAGATAAGATAGCAGACAGATTCTTGGTAATGTATGCTGGGAAGGTAGTGGAGATGGGTCCGACAGAGGATCTCATAAACTCGCCCTCTCACCCCTACACCACAATGCTTGTCGAGTCCCTGCCGAAGATAGGTGTTCGCTACCATGAGAGGAAGCTCAAGGGGATTCCCGGATACCCGATAAGTCTGTTGAACCCGCCGGAGGGGTGCAGGTTCTACACGCGCTGTCCTTATGCAATGGAACAATGCCCAATTATAGAGCCCCCAAAGGTAGAAGTCGAGGAGGGTCACATAGTTGCCTGCCATCTCTACGGAGGTGAGTCCGATGAGTGAACCCCTGCTTCACGTTGAAAACCTTACGAAGGTCTTTACCTCGGGCCTCATTGGTGGCTTTGAGATAAGGGCAGTTGACGGCGTCACGTTTGATGTGAGGAAAGGGGAGATAATATCCCTCGTGGGCGAGAGCGGAAGTGGAAAGACCACAATAGGAAAGCTGATACTAAGGCTCATAACACCGACTTCTGGAAGGATACTCTTCAAGGGGGATAACATCGTTGAGTTCGACAAGAAGCGCCTCAAGACTTATTACTACAAGCGCGTTCAGGCGGTCTTTCAGGATCCCTTTGCGAGCTTTAATCCGGTATATCCAATAGACAGGGCCTTTGACTTGATCTTCAGTTCGTTCCTTCCAAAGATGACTCCAGATGAGAGGGATGAGATGATAGACAGGGCTCTCGAGCAGGTGGGACTGAACCCAGACGAGATCAGAGGCAAGTACCCGCACCAGCTCAGCGGTGGTCAGCTTCAAAGGATTCTGATAGCTAGGGCTCTTCTCGTTGAGCCGGATCTTCTCATAGCGGACGAGGCCGTTTCAATGCTCGATGCGAGCACTAGGATAGACATTTTGAATCTCCTCGGCGAGGTCAGGGATAAGTTCGGCACTTCGGTGCTGTTCGTTACCCATGACCTGGCTCTGGGTTACTACATCAGCGACAAAACAATAATCATGTACCGCGGGATGATAGTGGAGATGGGCAACACTGAAAAGGTCTTCAAGAACGCCCTCCACCCTTACACTAAAATGCTCCTCGAAAGCATCCCAGACCTCAACGTAAAGTGGGAGTTTAGGAAGACGATAGAACCCGAAAAGGAAGAGGAGAGTATCTACCAGATACAGGGCTGTCGTTACGCCCCACGCTGTCCCCTAGTGAAGGACGTCTGTTGGAAGGAAAAGCCTAGGTTGATTGAGGTTGAGAAGGACCACTGGGTTGCCTGCCACATTCATGGGGGTGGGTGAGGTGCACAAGACTCTCGAGGAGATAAGAAGACTTCCGGAGGGCATAATAAAGGCTCAAGAGGCCTTTGAAGAGTTTATGGCTAAATATGACGGCTTTGATCTACCCAATGAGGTGCTCTTCACGGGGTGTGGTTCCTCCCATTTCCTGTCGCAGCTGCTGGCCATGGCAACCACCCACCTCGGGGGCAGGGGAGTTAGTCTCCCCTGCTCTGAACTTCTGTATTCAAGAGAGTACTATCCAATCGGAAACCCGAAACTGCTCGTTGCTATATCGCGCTCTGGAGAGACTACGGAAGTATTGAAGACACTGGATGTCCTCGAAGTCCCCAAGCTTGGGATAGCAGCGTACTCATCAAGCCTGCTGGAGAACTCCGATTACGCCCTTCTCGTCAACACGCCAGAGGACAGTGTAGTCATGACTCACTCATTTCCATCTTTCCTATTTGCTTTCCAGCAGCTCCTAAACCACTCCTTAGGAAAACCTCTGTACGACGCCGAGAAGCTATCGGATCTCTCAAGGGAAGTTCTCAATAGCGAGGAGTACATCAAGGGGATAATCGAGGAGTTCGACTTCAGGAACGTCATATTCCTCGGCTCTGGAATTCTCTATCCCGTGGCCCTCGAGGCTTCTCTTAAAATGAAGGAGATGGCGATATTCTGGAGCGAGGCCTACCAGACCTTCGAGGTGAGGCACGGGTTCAAATCGGTGGCCGACGAGGGTACTCTGGTGGTTCTCCTCGTCGATGAGCCCTTCGACTGGCACGAGAAACTCACGGAGGAGTTTCAGGGGCAGGGTGCGAGGGTTCTCACCGTTGGGAAGAGAAACACTGGAGCGAACTACTTCGTGAAAATCCCTGATCTCGAGTTGCCCGAGGGCACGGCACTGTACCTGCCTGTTATACAGCTCCTCTCCTACTACAAGGCGGTTAAGAGGGGCTTCAATCCCGACAGCCCGAGGTTCCTTAGCAGGGTGGTCAAGTGGTGATAGGGATGGGAAGGGTCGAGTTCGACGGTAGAAGGTACATCATCGATGGAGAGCCCGTGACGATAGCGGGCGGCACCCTCCAGTTTTTCAGGGTTCCGGCAGAGACTTGGAAGGACAGGCTTCTCAAGATGAAGGAAGCCGGCCTGAACGCGGTTGACACCTACGTCGCATGGAACTGGCACGAGCCCGAGAGGGGCAGCTTCGACTTCACCGGAGAAACCCATCCCCAGAGGGATCTGGAGGGCTTCCTCGAGCTTGCCCAGGAGATGGGCTTCCACGTTATAATAAGGCCTGGTCCCTACATATGCGGTGAGTGGAAGAACGGTGGAATCCCTGAGTGGCTGATAAACGAGCACCCAGAGATACTCGCCAAGGGTCCAAACGGACCTCTGCCCAGGGATATATACTACCCGCCCATAACCTACCTTCATCCGGTATACCTCGAGGCAGTGGAGGAGTGGTACAGTGCGGTCTTTCCTGTCATCAGAAAGTACCTCCACACGAAGGGCGGCCCCATAATAAGCGTCTCGATTGACGACGAGCCCTCCTACTGGGAGACGATATTCCAGGCCTTTCTCACCGACTACAACGACGTCATAACGAAGCCCGACGGAATCTGGGAGAGATGGTTGAGGGATAACTTCGAGCTCGAGGAACTCAGAAGGCGCTATAAGGGGGATTTCGGCGACTACTCTGAGATAAAGGTGCCCACGAGCTTCTCCGAACCCCTTCCGAAGGTCCTTGACTGGCACCGCTTCAAGATATGGATAATCAACGAGTACGTTCGCTGGATATACGAGAGAATGAAGAAAACCTTTGACGTCCCGATAAGCATCCTCGATCCATATCTCCTCCAGCTCGCCTGGAGGCACTTCTTCAACTACATGAGGGAGCACAACCTTAAGATCCACGTCTGGACCGAGTTCTGGTACTCCTTCTACCGCTCCTTCGACTTCAAGGAGGACAGGCTCGGTCACGTCTACTACAAGACCGGGATTTACCGCTACCACGTTAAAAAGGCCGGAACTCCGCCCCTCAGCATAGAGACCCAGTCGTCGCTGGCCCACACCATAGAGCCGAGCGAGGCAGAACTCCTCTACAGTCTCCTCCCCTCGATGGGAATACCCAACATAAACTACTACCTCTTCATTGGCGGCGAGAATCCCCCGGGCTATGAGTCCCACAACGGCGTTACATGGGATGTGTATTCCCCGGTTGGCCTGGACGGTGAGGAGAGACCTCACTTTCGGATAATAAAGGCCCTTAGTGAGTTCCTAGTCAACGCTTCTGGAATCGTGGAGGCGGAGCTCAAACCAAAAGTGGCCGTAGCCCTCTACGAGCCCTACGAGGCACTCACACTCTGGGGCTACGAGAAGCTAGAGGAGAGTACCGATCTCAACGAGTATCTCCTTGGCGAAAGGGGCCTTTTCACGCTGCTGGCGATGAGTAACACACCATTTGATGTTCTCGACCTCGAGGATGCAAGCCTTGAGGAGCTCCTTTCCTACAAGCAGGTCTGGATCTACAGCCTCGACTTTATGTCAAGGGAGGCCCAGGACAAGCTCGTTGAGTTTGTTTCAAGGGGGGGTAACCTTGTTGTCCTCCCAATGCTGCCACGCTACGACGATAACATGGAACCCTACGCTGCTCTATCTGATTTTCTGGGTGTAGAGGTTGAGAGGGCAGAGGCTAGAAGAAACCCGAGACTAATCCAGTTTTTTAGTGTTTCGGCAGAGGACATCGATAGAATGATCGTCAGAAACACCGTCAGGAGGGTAAAGGGAGGCAAGCCGATAGCCTTCATGGCTGGAAAACCAGTCGGAGCATTCGTCAGGAAAGGCGCTGGAAGCGCCATAATCCTCGGCTTCAGGCTCCAGTATTACACCAGTTATCATGACCTCCACAGAAAGTTCATCTGGAAGCTCAAAGAACTCCAGGGAGTTGAAGAGGACTTCTCTGTCACGAATCCGGACATTATAGTCTTGCCCATGGAAGGGGAGGGTTACGCATATCTTACTGTGATGAATCCTAGGGGGCATCCAGTGAGGGGCAGTATTTCATATAAGGGTCTCAAGATTCCGGTGCTTATAGATGGATTGGAGCTGAAAAGGAGAGGGGTGGCGTTCCTCCCAATAGGGGTGAAATACGGGGGTATCGAGGTGGTTTACTCCACAGCTACCCTCGTTAAGAGCGAAGGTGACGTCTTGAGGTTCAGGAATCACCTCTCCGGAGTCAGTGAGGTTGCAATAAAGGGCGTTAGACACGCTAGGGTTAGGAGTGGTAAAATTATTGATGAGGTGGAAGATGGGGATGTGCTCATTGTCCTGATTGAGCATCCCTGCGAATACTTTGAGCTGGAAGTCATGTGATCCCACCGCCTCCTTTCTTTTTGTGTTTTTATTCTTCTGCTTCAAGGAACCTTTCAACGGCCTTCAACCCGATAAGAATGATGTTGAGCCTTATCAACTCCACCTTCTTCTCGTAAAGTTCCCTGCGCAGTTTGGTGAGGTTGTAGTAGTTAATTTGTGCTGTAAAGTCCAGTCTCTCGAGTTTTATTCTGAGTCTCGGCGAGAGTGAGTAGTTCTTTGGGTTGTAGCTTGTCCACCCGTAAAGGGCTAGAGACAATCGATAGAGGTCCATGAGAGGTTTTAGTTCTGAGGTGATCCTTCTAATCTCTTCCTTGAGTTCATTAATCACCCCGTCTATCCTCTCGAAGGGGAAGAGCTGTGAGAAAAGTCTGAGAAAGCCCTTTCGGTCTATTCTAAAGTGCCTCTCCTCGCAGCCAAGTCCCGCAGAACACCTCTCCTGCAGGTTTTTCAGGCCTAAGTAGAGGAGCTCGGAGAGTCTCTCCGAATCGTATACGTAGAATGCCCTCTCCGAGAGTACTACCCTGTCAACGTCCCTAACTGCACTGCCTCTCGAGAGACTGCGCTCAATTCTTGCCATTATATTTCCGCTTCCGTCGTCCATGCCCCTAAGGATATGGTCCGTAAGGAGTTTTAAAGCGGCCTCTTCTCCATCATCGTAGCTCGTCATTAGAGTCCACACTTTCGATGAGGCATTTTTTCTTTCCTCTAAAAGGAGGCTAACGTAGTAATCGAAGGGATCTCTGATTTCCTGTCCTCTCGTGATGAGGGTGTATGGAACCCGTCCGCTGGAGGTCGAGGACGAGAGCTCGTCTAGAATCTCCATAAGCCTCATAGACGACGATTTTTCCTCGATGTTGTAGAGGATGTAGCCAACGTCTACACCCTCCAGGTAGAGGTTGTCCACGGCCTTCTCAAGGTCGTGATACTCTGAGGTCTTCGGGGTGGCCATCACCGCCATGTACTTTAGCTCCCTCGGGCTGGATATCCTTATGAGCCTCCCGATCCTCTGGTAGAACCTCAAAGGGCTCTTGGGGGTGTCTCCCATCACCATAAGGCCTGCCTCTGGTATGTCAACACCCTCCTCCCCAACTAGGGTTGAGGCTATGAAGTCCACTTCCCCATTCCTGGCCCTCTCAAGGAGCTTCAGGCGCTCCATTTTTGGCAGGTCACTCGTCAGGACTTCCACGGAAACTCTGGGGAAGGATTCTTCAACGGCGTCTCTGAACTCGTAGGCACTTGCCTTTCTCGATGTGAACCCTATAACCGGGATTATGGCTTCGTTTTCGGGGAAGTTGTAGGCCTTCAGAATCTCGACTAGGGTTCTGGCCTTGTGAGAAAGTTTGCTTGAACCACAGAAGGAACTCAGCTTTTCCATCAAAAGCCTGCCCCTAATTCGCCCGTTTTCCACGGCTCTCCACAGGCTCTCGCAGAAGGCACTTTTCCCGTACTTTACAAAGGTTCTTTCGAGGAAGATGAGAATGTAGGGATCTCCCCAGAGAAAGCCCCTGTATAGCAGATTGTATATCTCGTTTTCCCCCTCATCTAACTCTGAGTCAAAGACGTCGACTATGGCCTTCGGAGGTTTGAACGTCGGGTCAACGGAACTGAGTTCCCTGAAGTCGTAGCTCAGGAGAAGGGGAGGACCCAGGGAGGTGAGGAGCTGGGGCTGAATCGAATAGAGCCTGCCCCTTGGGAGAAGGGCCGTGAACCCGATCACCCGTTCCGGGTTGAGAAGTCTCAAAAGCTCCCCGTAGAGCTTGTTCCCGAAGGCGTGGTGAACCTCGTCGATCACGACGGTCTCAAAAGGGTTCTTCACAGTTTGAAGGCATTTAAGGGCCGTCTGAGGAGTTGAGACTACCACATTGCTGCTAAGGAAGCTCTCACAGTGTCCCTCGTACTCCTTACCCGCGTTGAAGAGCTTGAGCCAGAGTTTCTCGTGCATCTGGTCGCAGAGAAAGCGGGTGGGTTCGATTACCAGAACGTTTTTGCCCTCTTGGAGCGATAAATACGCGGAGAAGAGCTCGAGTATGGTCTTCCCACTCCCGGTCGGCATGGAGACTACCATGAAGCGGCTTTTATCGAGGGCGTTGAGGATGTGCTTTGCCACGTGCCTCTGGTATGCCCTCATCCTGAAGCCTATTCTCGACAACACTTCGTCGAACTCTTTGATACTCTCCATCCTTCTCCTAGAGGGTACTCCTTTGATGTTTTAAGGGTTGGCCTAGTGTACAGCGGGGACACCCCTTAAATATTTCGTGCATGCATGCACTTGTATGTGGGAACCTTGGGTAAGACGATAACCATCGCCGATGATGTCTACTACGAACTCGTTAAGATGAAGGGTAAGAGGAGCTTTTCGGAACTTCTAAGAGACCTTATAGGCAAGAAAAAGAAGGGCAACCTCGACGTGCTCATGATAGCCTTCGGGACAATGAGTGAGGAGGAAGCTAGGAATTTGAGAGAGAAATGAAGGAGGTTGAAGAATGGCTTAACTCCTGGACGCCAGCGTCGTGATTGAACTGTTCAAAGGGAACGCGAAGGTTTCCGCCCAACTCCCCTCAGAGGAGTATGCTCTTCCTTCTGTAGTCCTCTTTGAGCTCCTCTGCGGTAGACTCAAGCCCAGACAGAGACTTGCCCTTGAAAAGATGCCAGTTGTGAACTTTGATAGGGCAAGTGCGGAAGTAGCCGGGGAGATATTCAAAGATTCGGCCTCAAAGGGGCGGAGGCCTCCAACGAAAGACCTGCTAATCACTGCAACGGCGATATCTCACAACATGGCCCTCTTTACCTGTGATAAAGCTTTTGAGCGGTTTAAAGAGTATGGGCTGAAGGTGAAAATTTTGGAAAAGTGATCCTTTGTGTTCCCCCGTGTGCAGGATGATGAACCTAGCCTTCCTGGGGTGGTGCAGGGTGAGTATAAGAAGCATTTTCATTCCTCTGAGCTTCCTCACCGGAACGGTCTTTCTGGCGATGCTATTCAGCCGTGTACTTTCCCTTTCCCCTAGAGAAAGCCTCTCCTTCGCGGTTATCCTGGCGCTTCTCTATCCTCTGACCCATGTTCTTTGGAGGGAACCGGATAAATGGAGAAAGTCGGGGCTCTTAAAATCCAGGGGGGTGAGGTACCTCATCTTTTTCCTGGGCTCGTTTGGGTTCGGTGTGCTCTTGTTTGGGGTTATGTATCTGGTCTTTGCAAAACCGGGAACTCCGTTCGTTTCTCTCGTCAAGGTGCTCGGCGCTCTCTTTGCA
>JALTCK010000006.1 GCA_027074805.1 Thermococcus sp.
GCCTGGTGTCGGTGCTACCAGGTCATCGATGTTCGTCGCTGTGAAGTGAGGTGGTATAGATGAGCAGGGGCAGGTTTTCCTACTCATTCCAAAATTTTGACCCGGACAGGATGGCTCGCGCCAGCGGAAGGGATCTCAGGATCTCTCCTAAGCATACCGTCGAGATCCTCAGGGAGATAAGGGGCATGATGCTCAACGACGCTCTCCACTACCTCGACGACGTCATCGCTTTGAAGAGGCCGGTTCCGATGAAAAAGCACTACGACAGTCAAGGACACAAGCCAGGTAAGGGCTTTGGCCCTGGGAGGTACCCGGTCAAAGTAGCGAAGGCCGTCAAAAAGGTGCTCCTAAACGCCAAAAACAACGCCGAGCAGAAGGGCCTCGACCCGGACAGGCTCAAGATAATCCACGCGGCAGCTCACAGAGGGCCCGTCCTCAGGGGTTACATCCCTAGGGCCTTCGGTAGGGCCACACCGTTCAACGAGCAGACCACCCACATAGAGATAGTCGCTGAGGAGATTAGGAGGTGAGACTTTTGGCGATCGAGAGATACTTCATCAAGGAAGGCGTTAAGGAAATGCTCATCGACGAGTACCTTGAGAAGGAGCTCAGGAGAGCTGGCTATGGTGGTCTTGACATAAAGAAGACTCCGCTTGGAACCAAGGTCACCATCTTCGCGGCTAGCCCCGGCTACGTTATAGGCAGGGGTGGCAGGCGCATCAGGGAGCTCACTAGGATCCTCGAGAGACAGTTCGGCCTTGAGAACCCCCAGATTGAAGTCGAGGAAATCAAGAATCCCTATCTTAACGCCAAGGTACAGGCCGTTCGTCTAGCTCAGGCCCTCGAGAGGGGGATACACTTCAGGAGGGCAGCTTATTCAGCCATAAGGGCCATCATGAGGAACGGTGCCCGCGGTGTCGAGATAAGGCTCAGCGGAAAGCTCACCGGTGAGAGGGCCAAGAGCGTCCGCTTCTATCAGGGCTACCTCGCCAAGGTCGGAAACCCGGCAGAGACCATCGTCAGCAAGGGTTACGCCCAGGCCAAGCTCAAGCTCGGTGTCATAGGAGTTAAGGTCTCAATCATGCCACCCGACGCCAAGCTCCCTGACGAAATTGAGATAAGGGAAGTGGCTGAGGAAGAGGTGACCACCAATGAAGCCGAGTGAAGTTAGGGAGATGGGCATTGAGGAGATTGAGGAGAAGCTCAAGGAACTCAGGTTAGAACTCGCCAAGGAAAGGGGTGTGCTCACCATGGGGGCTTCGCTTGAGAACCCCATGGTCATTCGTAACATCAGGCGCGATATCGCGCGCCTGTTGACGATAAAAAGGGAGAAGCTTAGGGAGAAAAGGTGAGGTTAGGTGCCGAGGATCGTTAACCCTCTGGATGAGATGCTCTTTAAGGAGGTCCTGAAAGAACAGCAGCGGATAAGGGTTTACATAGAGAAGGCCCGCTACGGAAAACTCAAGACGATAATAGAAGGAATAGACGAGAAGGAGTTCGACCTCGAGAATATTGCAAAGAAACTAAAGGCGAAGCTGGCATGTGGTGGAACGGTAAAGAAGGGAAGGATAGAACTTCAAGGGGATCACAGAGACCGGGTCAAGAAATTGCTCGGAGACCTTGGGTTTTCAGAGGAGCTCATAGAGGTCGAGTGACGGTAAAAAACATCCTCTGGCACGAGCTAATAGGCCTGAAAGCAAAAATTATAAGGGCATCTCATCCAGAGCTGGTTGGCCTCGAGGGCTACGTCCTGGACGAGACGAGGAACACCCTCGTGCTGGCTGGAGAGAGGGTGTGGGTGATACCTAAGGACGTGGTTTGCCTTGAGTTTGAAGTTGAAGGTAAGAGGATCCAGATCAACGGAAAGGAACTGGTTGGAAGACCCGAGATGAGATTGAAGAAGAGGTGGCGGAAATGAGAGAGATTGGATTGAGGGTTCACCCTCCCGCTGAGAAGTGTGACGATCCCAACTGCCCCTGGCACGGGCACCTCAAGATACACGGCAGGTACTTCGAGGGTATCGTTGTTAGCGACAAGGGCAAGAAGACGGTTGTCGTTGAGAGACAGTACTACCACTATCTCAAGAAGTACGAGAGGTATGAGCTCAGGAGGAGCAAAGTTCACGCGCACAACCCGGAGTGCATCGATGCTAAGGTCGGCGACCGCGTTCTCATCGCGGAGACCAGACCTATAAGCAAGACCGAGAGCTGGGTTGTCGTTGCAATCACCAAGAGAGCCGGTGAGAGGTGATATGAATGGCGAAGAAGGGTGCTGGAGCTACGAGAGGAATCAGCCCGGTCAGACCCACCCGCGCTCTGCCGGTTGGTGCCTACCTCAAGGTCGCAGACAACAGCGGCGCCAAGGTCATCCAGATAATCGGCGTCGTTGGCTACAAGGGAACGAGGAGGAGGCTCGCCTCAGCCGGTGTCGGTGACATGGTAATAGCGACCGTCAAGAAGGGAAGGCCCGACATAAGGCACCAGGTCGTTAGAGCGGTAGTCGTCAGGCAGAGAAAAGAGTACAGAAGGCTCGACGGCATGCGTGTCAAGTTCGAGGACAACGCGGCAGCGATAGTCACTCCTGAAGGTGTCCCTAGGGGAACCGAGATTAGGGGTGCCATAGCGAGGGAAGCTGCCGAGCGCTGGGTGAGGCTCGGTAGCATAGCGAGCATAGTGCTGTGAGGTGAGAGAGATGAAGTTGGATAGTAAGCAGCCGAGAAAACAGAGGAAGTTCCTTTACACTGCTCCCCTCCACCTTAGGGGCAAGGTGATGAGCGCCACCTTGAGCGCCGATCTCAGGGAGAAGTACGGAATCAGGGCTCTCCCCATACGCGAGGGGGACAAGGTGAAGATAATGCGTGGGGACTTCAAGGGTAAGGAGGGAAAGGTCGTTGAGGTCGATCTCAAGAGGTACAGGATACACGTGGAAGGAGTCACTCAGAAGAAGGTCGACGGGACTGAGGTATTCTACCCCATTCATCCCTCGAACGTCGTGATAGTCGATCTGAACCTCGAGGATGAGAGGAGAGAGAAGATAATTAATAGGAGGGCTGGTTGATGGCGAGGAAAGGAGCAAAAAGGCACCTTAAGAGGCTTGCGGCTCCAAGTCAGTGGTACCTTCCCCGTAAGAGCTACAAATGGGCGGTTAGGCCGAGACCGGGACCGCACAGCATGAAGACCTCGATACCGCTCATCTACATAGTCAGGGACTATCTTGGGCATGCCAAGACAGCGAGAGAGGCGAGGAAGATCCTCAACGAGGGCAAGATACTCGTTGACGGTCGCGTTAGGAAGGACTACAAGTTCCCAGTTGGGATAATGGACGTCATTTCGATACCCGAGACCGGCGAGCACTACAGGGTTCTGCCCAACAGGATAGGGAAGCTGGTACTCCACCCAATAAGCGAGGAGGAAGCCAAGATAAAGCCCCTCAGGGTCAACAACAAGCGCATGGTCAAAGGTGCGAAGGTTCAGCTCAACCTCCACGACGGAAGCAACCACCTCGTCAGCCTTGCAGAGAAGGACACCTACAAGACGGCCTACACTATTCTCATGAAGGTTCCTGAGAGGGAGGTCGTCCAGGTCATACCCTTTGAGGTTGGAGCTTACGTCTTCGTTACCCAGGGTAAGAACGTCGCAAGGAAGGGCAAGGTCGTCGAGGTCAGGCAGTTCCCGATGGGATGGCCGGACGTCGTCACGATCGAGGATGAGAACGGTGAGCTCTTCGACACGCTGAAGGAGTACGCCTTCGTCATTGGGAAGGAGAAGCCGGAGATTTCCCTTCCGTGAGGTGAGATAGATGGTGATAAACAGAGAGGCTATACTTGCTGACTGGGAAGCTCACCCGATGAGGAAGCCCAGGATCGCGAAGGTCACGATAAACATCGGAGTTGGTGAGAGCGGTGAGCGCCTAACTAAGGCCGAGACCATGCTTGAGAGACTAGTCGGCCAGAAGCCAATAAGAAGGCGCGCAAAGCAGACCAACAGGGACTTCGGGATAAGGCGCGGGGAGCCGATAGCTGTGAAGGTCACCCTTAGGGGTGAGAAGGCTAAGGAAATGCTCGACAGGCTTCTTGAGGCAGTTGACAGGAAGCTCAAGGCGAGCAACTTTGACGAGCACGGTAACTTCTGCTTCGGCATTGAGGAGCACATCAACATACCCGGCGTCGAGTACGACCCTGAGATAGGAATCTTTGGAATGGACGTCTGTGTCACCCTCGAAAGACCCGGTTTCCGTGTCGCCAAAAGGAAGAAGCAGAGGAAGAAGATACCGACAAGACATAAGCTGACAAAGGATGAGGGTATCGTCTTCGCTATGGAGGAGTTCAAAGTTCAGGTGGAGGGATTGTGAGATGGCGAAGGCTGATTACAACAAGAGGAAACAGAGGAAGTTTGGTAAGGGCGCGAGAAGGTGCATGCGTTGCGGACAGTACGGCCCAATCATCAGGATACACGGACTGATGCTCTGCAGGCACTGCTTTAGAGAGATGGCCCCCAAGCTGGGCTTTAAGAAGTATGAGTGAGGTGAGAGGAGATGACTCTACTTGATCCGCTGGCGAACGCTCTCTCCCACATAACCAACAGCGAGAGGGTCGGGAAGAAGGAGGTCTACATCAAACCGGCTTCCAAGCTCATTGGAGAGGTTCTCAGAATAATGCAGGAGAACGGATACATAGGCGAGTTCGAGTTCATCGACGACGGAAGGGCTGGAATATACAGGGTGCAGCTGATAGGTAAGATAAACAAGGCAGGGGCTATAAAACCCCGCTTCCCGGTCAAGGCGAAGGAGTACGAGGCATGGGAGAAGAGGTTTCTCCCGGCCTTTGAGTTCGGTATACTCATCGTCTCGACCTCCCAAGGTGTCATGACTCACAAAAAGGCCATCGAGAAGGGAATCGGGGGCAGGTTGATAGCCTACGTGTATTAGCGAGGTGAGAGGGATGCCAATAGACGCGTGGGTTAGAGAAGAGGTTGAGATTCCAGAGGACGTTGAGGTCACCGTGGAGGGGAACACCGTCAAAGTAAAGGGGCCCAAGGGAGAGCTTGAGAGGGAGCTCAAGTACCCAGGCGTTCAGATTTTCGCAGAAGACGGCAAGGTAGTCGTTTTCAAGGAGTTCCCAAGGAAGAGGGACATAGCCATAGCGAGGACCTTCAAGGCTCACATAGCCAACATGATCAAGGGTGTCACCGAGGGCTTCACCTACAGGCTCAAAGTTGTCTACAGCCACTTCCCCATGACCGTCAAGGTTCAGGGTGACGAAGTACTAATAGAGAACTTCCTCGGTGAGAAGAACCCTAGAAAGGCCAAGATATTGCCGGGGGTCACCGTCAAGGTCATGGGGCAGGAGGTAATCGTTGAGGGCATAGACAAGGAGGCAGTAGGTCAGACGGCTGCAAACATCGAACAGGCCACGAGGATAACCAAGTGGGACAGGCGTGTCTTCCAGGATGGTGTTTACATAGTTGAGAAGGCTGGGAAGCCGATAAAGTTCTGAGGTGTGAGAGATGAACGAGAAGGCGAGACTCCTTAGGATAAGGGCGAAGATCAAGAGGAAGAAGCCCCGCTTCCTCAGGCAGGAGTGGTGGCGCTATCCGAAGTTTAAGAACAACCCAAAGTGGCGCAGACCGAAGGGAATCGACAGCAAGATGAGGCTCAAGAAGAAGGGCAAGGCAAGGTCACCCAGCATAGGCTGGAGCTCACCCAAGGCCGTCCGCGGGCTTCACCCGAGCGGCTACGAGGAAGTCCTCGTCCACAACGTCAAGGAGCTTGAGGCAATAGACCCGAGCAGGCAGGCAGCGAGGATAGCGAGGACTGTTGGCGCGAGGAAGAGAGAGGCCATACTAGCTAGGGCGAAGGAGCTCGGCGTGAAGGTTCTTAACGCGAGGTGAGGCTCATGCTCAAGATGCAGAGAAGGATTGCTGCTGATCTGTTGAAGTGTGGTGAGAACAGGGTCTGGATAGACCCCGAGAGGATAGACGAGGTTGCCGCCGCGATAACCAGGGAGGACGTCAAGAGGCTCATCAACGACGGCGTCATAAAGAAGAAGCCCGTAAAGGGACAGAGCAGGGCCAGGGCAAGGGCCTACCAGGAGGCCAGGAAGAAGGGCAGGCACCGCGGTCCTGGAAGCAGGAAGGGCAAGAAGACTGCCAGGATGGGCAAGAAGGAGCGCTGGATGATGACCATAAGGGCCCTCAGAAAGGAGCTCAGGAAGCTCAAGGCCGAGGGCAAGCTCGACGAGCACACCTACAGGAGGCTCTATATCCGTGCTAAGGGCGGCCAGTTCAAGAACAAGAGGCAGCTCTACCTGTTCATGCAGGAGCACGACATCTTGAAGGAGTGAGGTGAGAGAGATGGCACACGGACCGAGGTATAGGGTTCCGTTCAGGAGGAGGAGAGAGGGTAAGACTAACTATCATAAGAGGCTCGCCCTCCTCAAGTCTGGCAAGCCCAGGCTTGTCGTGAGGAAGACCCTCAACCACCACATAGCCCAGATAGTGGTTTATGATCCCAAGGGCGACAAAACGATAGTCTCAGCTCACACCAAGGAGCTCATGAGGGACTTCGGCTGGAAGGGCCACGGCGGAAACACGCCTTCAGCGTATCTGCTCGGTCTCCTCATAGGTTACAAGGCCAAGAAGGCCGGCATCGAGGAGGCCATCCTCGACATAGGCCTCCACCCGCCGACCAGGGGCTCGAGCATCTTCGCCGTCCTCAAGGGTGCCGTTGACGCTGGACTCAACGTCCCGCACAGCGAGGAGATCTACCCGGAGGAGTACAGGATAAACGGCGAGCACGTTGCCAACTACGCCAAGGCCCTCAAGGAAGAGGATGAGAGCCTCTATCGCAAGCAATTCGGTGGCTACCTCGTCAAGGGCCTCGAGCCCGAGAAGCTCCCCGAGCACTTTGAAGAGGTTAAGGTGAAAATAGTTGAGAAGTTTGAGGGGGCGAGAGAATGAGCGACCCGAGAGAGATGGCCCAGCGCGTTCTTGAGGAGTGGGAGCCGAGGACCAAGCTCGGCATGCTCGTCAAGGACGGCCAGATAACTGACATTCACGAGATATTCCGCAAGGGGTACCAGATCAAGGAACCGGAGATCGTCGATGTCCTCCTTCCGGAGGTCAACCTCAGGGAGAACCAGGAAGTCCTCGACATAGCCTTGACTGTGAGAATGACTGACAGTGGCAGGAGGATCCGCTTCAGGGTTCTCGCGGCAGTCGGCAATAGGGACGGTTACGTTGGCCTTGGGATAGGCCACGGCAAGGAGGTTGGAATAGCCATCAGAAAGGCCATAAACTACGCCAAGATGAACATCATCGAGATTAAACGCGGCTGCGGTTCGTGGGAGTGCAGATGCAGAAAGCCTCACTCAATACCGTTTGCGGTCGAGGGGAAGGAGGGTAGCGTTAGGGTCAAGCTCATGCCCGGACCGCGTGGTCTTGGTCTTGTCATCGGTGACGTCGGCAAGAAGATACTCAGCCTTGCCGGAGTCCAGGATGTCTGGTCCCAGAGTCTGGGAGAAACAAGGACAACGGTCAACTTTGCAAAGGCAGTATTCAACGCGCTTTACAACACTAACAGTGTCGCAATTCAGCCTGATATGAAGGAGAAGTACGGTATCGTCGTTGGCAGGGCGATGCCACAGAACTTTACTGTGGAGTGAGGTGAGAGGAGATGGCAAAGCTCGCACTCATCAGGCTTAGGAGCGGGATAAGGGCGAAGGGCGAAGTGAGGGACACCCTCGCCATGCTCCGCCTCCACAGGATAAACCACCTCGTCCTCGTCGACGACACCCCGAGCTACAAGGGTATGGTTCAGAAGGTCAAGGACTACATAACTTGGGGCGAGATCGACAGGGAGACCCTGGCCAAGCTCATAAGGAATCGTGGAAGGCTCATCGGCAACAAGCCCATCACGGATGAGTACGTCAAAGAGAAGCTCGGAATGACCATCGACGAGTTCGCCGAGAAGGTCGTCAGCGGCGAGATGAAGCTCACCGACCTTCCTAACATCAAGCCCGTCTTCAGGCTTCACCCGCCGAGGGGAGGCATCAAGGGCAGCAAAAAGCGCAGCTTTAAGGAGGGCGGAGCGCTCGGCTACCGCGGCGAGAAGATAAACGAACTCATTGAGAGAATGCTCTGAGGTGGCGAGAGATGATAAGGAGAAAGAAGAAGGTTAGGAAGCTCCGCGGAAGTCACACTCACGGATGGGGCTGCAAAAAGAAGCACCGCGGCGGTGGTAGCAAGGGGGGTAAGGGAATGGCAGGAACCGGAAAGAGAAAGAACACCAAGTGGACTTGGACCATTAAGTACGCCCCTGAACACCTTGGAAAGAGAGGCTTCCACAGACCCAAGGCTGTCCAGTACACCCCGCAGACTATAAATCTCAGCGACATCGACGAGAACATCCAGCTCTTCCTCGACATGGGCGTTGCCCATGAGGAGGAGGGAAGGATAATCGTCGACACCACCCAGCTCGGAGTCGACAAGGTTCTCGGTGCAGGAAAGCTCACTAGGCCTATAGTCGTTAAGGCTTACTACGTTACTCCCAAAGCCGAGGAAAAGATCAAGGCTGCCGGTGGCGAGGTCATCCTCGCCTGATTCCCTTTAATTAATTTGGGCAGGTGTTAATCATGGGGTTCAGGAACGTAATATTTGCCATCGAGAGGTATTTTCCAGAGGTTGAGAGGCCCAAGAGGCATATCTCGTTAAAGGAGAAGTTCATGTGGACGGGCATCGTTCTGTTGCTCTACTTCGTTCTTGCGGAGATACCGCTTTATGGAATCCCTAAGAACATTCAGGACTACTTCGCTACACTGCGTTTCGTTCTCGCCGGTAGAAGCGGTTCTCTATTGACATTGGGTATCGGACCCATAGTCACCGCGAGCATTATCATGCAGCTTCTCGTCGGTTCTGAAATCGTTCACCTCGACTTATCGGATCATGAGGATAGAAGGTTCTACCAGGCCACTCAGAAATTGTTTGCAGTGTTCATGGGCTTCTTTGAGGCAGCCATATATGTGTTTGCAGGTGCCTTCGGAAAAGTTGACACAACCTTGGGGGCATTTCAGACAATAACCACTCCCGAGGGTGCTGCATTCATAGGCATAGGTCTTGCTGTGCTCATCATACTCCAGCTGGGCTTTGCTTCGACGATGCTAATCCTCTTAGATGAACTGGTGAGTAAGTGGGGGATAGGTAGTGGTATCAGCCTCTTTATAGCGGCGGGAGTTTCACAAACGGTGGTAGTAAAGTCCCTGAACCCCATGACAACACCAAACTACATTGATCCACTGACGGGAGGCCCGGCCATTATCGGTGCGATTCCAGCGTTCATACAGCACATAATTCATGGAGACATAGGTGGAGCCTTTTATAGGGGCACACTGCCTGACATGATGGATCTCATAGCCACAATAGTAGTGTTCCTAATAGTCGTTTATCTCGAGAGCATGCGTGTGGAGATACCTCTCAGCTACGGGCGTGTCACAGTCCGTGGAAGGTATCCTATAAGGTTTATGTATGTCAGCAACATTCCGATAATCCTTACAATGGCCCTCTATGCCAACATTCAGCTCTGGGCCCGTCTTTTGAATACTTATGGGTACACATTCCTCGGAACCTTCGATCAGAATGGTTATCCTGCGAGCGGTTTTGTAACCTACCTATATCCTCCAAGGGACATCTATCACGTCATAGCCGACCCTGGAAGGGCGCTCGTCTATGCACTAATGACGATATTCTGGGCACTGATATTCGGCTTCCTCTGGGTTGAACTAACAGGCCTCGATGCAAAGAGCATAGCGAGGCAGCTCCAGAACGCAGGCCTGCAGATACCTGGATTCCGAAGAGACCCAAGGATACTCGAGAGGGTGCTCAACAGGTACATCCCATACGTTACCTTCTGGGGCTCCTTTACCTTGGCAATAGTTGCGGTGCTTGCGGACTTTCTCGGTGCCCTCGGAACTGGAACCGGAATTCTCCTGACGGTCGGTATACTCTACAGGTTCTATGAGGAGATAGCAAGGGAGCAGGCGACGGAGATGTTCCCCGCTCTCCGGAAGTTCTTCTCCAAGTAACTTCTTTTCTTTTACAAAACCTTTTAAAGAGGGGCCGGTTATTTTTTCCAGAGCCTTCCTGGGTGAAGAGTGATGCCGTTTGTGGTCATGATAACAGGAATTCCAGGGGTTGGTAAAAGCACGATAACGAGACTGGCTCTCAAAAAGGCAAGGGCAAGGTTCAGGCTCGTCAACTTTGGGGATCTGATGTTTGATGAGGCAGTTAAAGGCGGGCTCGTGGAACACAGAGACGAGATGAGAAAGCTTGATCACAAGGTTCAGAAGGAACTCCAGATGAAGGCTGCGAGGAGGATAGTTGAGATGGCAAGAACCGAACCTGTGCTCATTGACACCCATGCGACGATAAGGACTCCTGTGGGCTACCTGTTAGGCTTCCCCAGGGAGGTTATCGAGGTTATAAATCCGAACTTCATAGTCATAATAGAGGCGACCCCGAGCGAGATACTTGGAAGGCGCCTCAGGGATCTCAAGAGGGACAGGGACGTCGAAACGGAGGAGCAGATAGAACGGCATCAAGATTTAAATAGGGCTGCCGCAGTAAGCTATGCAATGCATTCAAACGCTCTGATCAAGATAATTGAGAACCATGAGGATAAAGGCCTTGAAGAGGCCGTGTATGAACTTGTGAAAGTATTGGATCTGGCGGTGGGAGAGTATGATTGAGGGGATTTACAGCTTCCTTGACAGTATTTTTGGGCCGATGATACAGTCCTACCATCCCATAGTGGTAGTTACTGTGGCGGGTGCCATACTAGGTGCGTTTTTCACGCTCTTGAACTACGTTCTCGTGGATCAGGAAAAGGTTAAGAGACTCCAGCGGAAGAGCAAGGAGTTCCAGAAGAAGTATAGGGAGGCCCAGGCCGCTAAGGACGAAAAGAAGCTCAAAAAACTCCAGCAGGAGCAGATGGAGCTCATGAAACTCCAGAGCGAGGTCATGAAGGACACGATGTTCAAGGTAACCTTGCTCACGCTTCCGATATTCTGGATATTCTTTGGCTGGCTTAGGAGATGGTATGTAGAGGTCGGTATAGCAAAGGCTCCATTCAACTTTTTCCTCTTTGATTGGTTCCACAGGCTCTACCATTCGGGGCTGCCCCCGAGCGAGCTTGGATACATCGGCTGGTATATATTGACCTCAATGATAGTAGGTTACATCCTGAGGAAGTTGCTCGACATGGGTTAAATTTAAAAACGCTCATCGAAAAGGAAAGGCGAGGTGAGAGAAATGAAGCCAATGTACAGGTCAAGGTCATGGAGAAGGAAGTACGTCCGCACTCCGGGCGGAAGGGCAGTTATACACTTTGAGAGAAGGAAGCCGAAGGTTGCTCACTGTGCAATGTGCGGCAGGCCTCTCAACGGCACTCCCCGCGGCAGGCCCAGTGAGCTCAGGAAGCTCCCCAAGACGGCAAAAAGGCCCGAGAGGCCCTACCCAAACCTCTGCCCGAGCTGCATGAGGAAGGTCATGAAGGCCCAAGTAAGGACTGGAATAGCCTTCTGAAGGTGCTCCTATGCCAAAAGGCTGCCTCGTCATAACTGTCAGCGGACTGGCCGGTTCCGGGACGACGACACTGTGCAGGAACATTGCTAGGCATTACGGCTTCAAGCACATCTATGCCGGTTTGATCTTCCGGCAGATGGCCAAGGAGATGGGCATGACCCTCGAGGAGTTTCAAGAGTACGCAGAACTTCATCCCGAGATAGATAGGGAGGTTGACAGGAGGCAGGTGGAGGCGGCCAAGGAGTGCCATGTCGTCATTGAGGGCCGCCTCGCCGGTTGGATGGTGAAGAACGCCGACCTCAAGATATGGCTCGATGCTCCGATGATGGAACGTGCGAGAAGGGTCGCCCACAGGGAGGGTATCTCCGTTGAGGAAGCTTTCATTCAGATCGCAGAGCGTGAAAAGGGTAACAGGAAAAGGTATTTAAACCTCTATGGGATCGACATAGAGGACAAGTCAATTTACGATCTAATCATAAACACGGCTAAATGGGGTCCCGGTGGGGTCTTCTCTATCGTGAAGGCCGCCATCGACCACCTTTACCCCGACGGTGACGCGGGGTTTAGAAAAAGATAGGGAGGTGGGATGAATGCCAGCTATGGAAGTTGGAAGGATTGCCGTCGTTATCGCCGGAAGAAGGGCTGGTCAGAAGGTTGTAGTCGTTGACGTCATTGACAGGAACTTTGTCCTCGTTACCGGCGCCGGCCTCAACAAGGTCAAGCGCAGGAGGATGAACGTCAAGCACCTCGAGCCCCTTCCGGAGAGGGTCAACATCGAGCGTGGCGCCGACGACGA
>JALTCK010000007.1 GCA_027074805.1 Thermococcus sp.
ATGAGTTCGAGCAGGAGTGTGATGGGTTATACTCCCCTTTACGCGGCTCCGGAGCATTTAATGCCCAGCAAGTACGGGCATACGGATGCCAGAACCGACATCTGGCAGTTGGGTGTTACGTTCTACGAACTCCTTACCGGAAAGCTCCCCTTCGAAGGCTACACCTACGAGGAGGTCTTTGGGAAGATAGTCGACGAGGATTACAAGTTCACTCCGCCTTCAAAAATAAACCCTGGGCTGGCGAAGTACGATGGTATCTTCGAGAGGCTTTTAGCGAAGAAAAAGGAAGACCGCTACCCGTCAGTTGACGACTTCCTGAACGACCTTAAGAATCTTGAGGAGTCTGAGAAGAGGAAGGCCGAACTTGAGGTGGAAGTTGAAAAGCTGAAGAAGAGCCTCAGTGAAAGCATGACCGCCCTTAAGAAAAGCACGAGCGCGGAAGAGATAATGAGAAACCGCAGGATTGTTGTTGAAACCCTTGGCAAGCTCGCCTTAACTTATGCGGAACTCAATAGAAAAGCAGAACTGCTGAACACCCTCAACGACCTGAAGTTCTACACTGTGCAGAACCTCGGAGGCCTGAGCAACGCAATAAGCACGGTTGAGGCGTTGATACGGGAGAACCTGCCCGTTAAGGAAGACTTCATCGAGCGGCTCAAGGTTCTGGTGCACAGCATAAAAAGAGAGAATGAGGGGAGATACACACAAATTAGCTACCAGCGAGAACCGACGTTTTCCAGTAGATCCAAAACCACCCAACAAAAACCTACACGTAGCGCAGGGGGCAGAAAACGTGATGTTGACAAGTACATAGAAATCGATGGAAAGGTAATAGAATTCAAGGACAGGACGGGGGAACTGAGTCCTGATGAAATGGAAAAATTGGCCAGGGACGCATATACTTTCTACATGAACAACATAGAAAAAATCGTTCAATTCTTGACCAGAGAGGTAGAGCGCAAAGGATACCCGCTCACACCCCAGCTCTTAGAACGGGTGAGAAATCCCAATAGGATAAGCATGTGGAAAAATGGTAACGTAAGGATATACAACCACGATTCGAAAGACCAAATAAAAAAGGTAGGTATCGTTATAGACAGGAACACCTTTGAAATTAAACGCTCCGTAATCAGCAGATAATCAGGATCAAGTAGCCTGTGAAAGAGGAATAAAACGACTTTGAGTCTTTTTAATTTTCACCCATTCTTCAGGCGGTTCCATAGGACGCTTTTCTTATGACCACAGAAACGTTTATAAAAACGATAACCATACCAAGTTTGAAAGTTTCCTGGTGGTGATGGTAATGAGCTTTGCCGCGGCAGCACTGTTGATCCTTGGCGTGTTTCTGCTCTTACTGTTGCTCCTCAGCGTCAAGGTGATAAGACCCTACCAGAAGGGACTCGTGGAAAGGCTTGGAAAGTTCAACAGGATTCTGGAGCCGGGAATACACTTCATTATTCCGTTCATGGAGCGCGTTAAAGTTGTGGACATGCGCGAGCACGTCGTTGATGTTCCGCCCCAGGAGGTCATCTGTAAGGACAACGTCGTTGTCACCGTCGATGCCGTGGTTTATTATCAGATAATGGACCCCGTTAAAGCCGTCTACAACGTCAGCAACTTCCTGATGGCGATTGTGAAGCTCGCCCAGACGAACCTCCGTGCCATAATCGGCGAGATGGAACTCGACGAGACTCTCTCCGGAAGGGACATCATAAACGCTCGCCTCAGGGAAGAACTCGACAAGATAACCGACCGGTGGGGCGTCAAGATAACCCGCGTCGAGATACAGCGCATAGACCCGCCGAAGGACATCCAGGAGGCGATGGCCAAACAGATGACAGCCGAGAGGGAAAAGAGGGCCATGATACTCCTCGCTGAAGGTAAAAAGGAGAGCGCCATCAAGGAGGCAGAGGGCCAGAAGCAGGCCGCGATACTCAAGGCCGAGGGTGAGAAGCAGAGGCAGATACTCGTTGCCGAGGGTCAGGCTGAGGCCATAAGGAAGGTGCTTGAGGCTCTCCAGATGGCGGACGAGAAGTATCTAACCCTCCAGTACATCGAGAAGATGCCCGAGCTGGCCAAGTACGGCAACCTCATCGTTCCCTACGACACCGAATCGCTCATCGGCCTGCTGAGGATACTCCAGAAGGTGAAGGACAGCCCACTGCCCCCAAAGCCCCCGTTGAACGGCCTCAGTACAGGTAAGGACACCACCGCGGAGGATTCCACGGACATAGGGGAGAAAAAGGCTTAAACTCTCCCTCTAACTTCATCCGGTGATGGACATGGAATCCCTCCCCATTTCCCTTCTTGTCCTTGGACTGCTGATCATACTGCTGGACATGACTGTTACGGCATTCATAACCCCAATAGGAGTTGCCTTTGCCACCTTGGGCATACTTCTTGGGCTTGGATGGGGTTTTTCGGAGAGCTTCGTCCTCTCACTTATAGCGGCGGTGGCGGCTTACCTCTTGGTGGGGCGGTACATAAGGCGGGACGTGCGGGACATAGGGGCAGAGGAGAAGAAGTACACCTTCGATCCGAGGGGCAAGGTTGGCAGGGTCGTCGAGATTGGAAGGGAACACTACATAGTTGAACTCGATGGCGACAGGTGGATTGCCGTTCCAGAAAACGGAGGACCGCTGGAGGTGGGCGACAGGGTGGAAGTCACAGGGGTTGATGGGGTGAAGCTCATAGTGAAGAAAGCCGGGGATTAGTTCGATTGGTCCCGCATCTCCTCCCAAAGCTCCCCCAACGTTTTCCCAATCCTCGTGAACAGCCCGTTTCTGTAGACCACTTCTCCATTCACCATGGCAAGCTCCACGTCGCTCCCCCTCGCGGAGTAGACGATGTGCGAGTATGGGTTCTCACCGGGAAGGAACTGCGGTTTCCTCGAGTTTAGCAGAACGAGGTCTGCCGAATAGCCCGGCTTTACCAGCCCTGCCCTCAAGCGGAGTGCCCTCACCCCGCCGAGCGTCGCCCACCGGAAAACCTCTCTGGCGCTTGCCACGTTCGTTCTCTTCCTCCAGACCTTGTTCAACACAGCCGCGAAGCGCATCTCCGTGAACATGTCCATAAGCCCAACCGGGTTGGGGGAATCGTTGCCGAGGGCTATGTTGGTTCCCTTTTCGGCCAGCTCGATTATAGGGGCTATCCTGCCCTCAAGCTTCGCCATACTGAGCGAGCAGTGGACGAGGGTGGCGCCGCTCCTGGAGTATAGCTCGACCTCTTTTCCGCTTAGGTAAATTCCATGCACGCCGATTAGCCTTTCGTTCAAAACCCCTGCCCTTTCGAGATACTCCGCCGGCGTGATGCCGTAGCGGCGCTTAACGGTCTCAACCTCACCCCTGCTCTGGGAGAGGTGAACGTGGATTAGAGCGTCTCTTTCGCGGGCGAACTCTCCTATTTCATTCATAAGCTCAAGCGAGACCGTGTTGGTTGCGTGAGGGGCTAACGTAGGCTTAACGAGGTCGTTGTTTCTTTCCCAGCGTTTGAAGAAG
>JALTCK010000008.1 GCA_027074805.1 Thermococcus sp.
CTCTTGGGGTTCTCGGTGATAGTCTGGAACGCAGGTGGGACACCAACGGTTCTTCTCACCATAAGCTCTCCGTTAAGGAATATTTTCAACGGTGTAAAAACAATGACCAAGGGCCAGACAATAACCCTGCCATCAAATGCCAAGGTCACGCTCCTTAATGTTAACAATGAATCTGCAGAGTTTAGGGTAACAACAACGAGTGGAGTCACGTTCACCCTAAAACCGGGGGAGGGACGCGGTGCTTCTTATCGCCTTTCATCCAACACCAACGACGTCTTTGACTACTCCAACTTCGTGTATGTGTACCTCAACAAAACCACTAACACTACGGCAACCGTTGAGTTTTATATGCCCAAAGTCCCGGTAAGCAGCATTCAGATCACTACATCATCGGGGGGAGAACAGCCCAAACCCCCCACTCCACAGCCGAGTAAGTGCAACTGTGTGATGTATGATGGAATCCTTTATGCCGGCGAAAAGCTCTCAGTTAAGTATGGCAACGTTACCTATGATATACAGGTGGTATCTATTTCTTCGACCAAGGTCGGTATCAAGGTCTACAAAGGCCCAAACCTCCTCGATACGTATTTGATTTCATTGGGGCAGAGTCAGGCAATACCCGGCACTTCAATGAGTATTGTAGTGACAACTGCTGACATTCGCTATAACCGGATTCATCTAAAGCTTGAGGCCCCAAAGGACACACAGGTCGTGGCACCCGTTAGATCCGCGGCCATCAAAGTCAACATAACTGCTATTCCAAAAAAGATACTCCTTAGCGATTATCTTGTGGTAGCGATAAGCGTGGACAACAACGGAAAAGGCGACGCCTACGACCTGAACGTCGCTGCACCAATACCAAACGAATTCGAGCTCGTTAGTACCACTCAGAGCTGGAACATCAAGAGCCTGCCAGCGTTCAGCAAGATGCCAGCTCTCATATACGTTCTCAAGCCCACAAAGGTGGGGACTTTCGAGATAGGAAAGGCCGTTGTGAAGTATTACGACGACAGGAGCCTCCTAACTGGAACTCAGAAGACAGTGTCTTCATCGAGTCTTAAGGGAATTGTAGTTTACGCAATACCGAACCTCAATATTGAAGCGCAGGCATACAACGGAACGTGGAGCAACTACGTAACTGCAAAGCTCGGAGATATCCTTAAGTTAAAGTTTTATGTGAAGGCTGAGGGGGGAAACCCTACCTATGAATTCGTGAGAAATGCCACCCTTCATCTCTATCTAGGCAACTCACTTGATGGAAGCAGTGAGATAAACATTGGGACCATCAAGGCCGGAGAATCAAAGGACGTGATGATCGATGTTAAAGTTCTCAAGGAGAACCTCAGCAACGTGAGGGCAGTTCTCACGTACTTTGACCCGCTCGGCAACGAGCACTCAATGGATCTTGGGAACCTTGTGACCATAAACAGTATCCCACCAAAGGTCATTATTAAAGAGGTCAAAGTGTGGCCGACACCTGAGGAGCTCCCGGGATACGTTAATAAGACCCTTGCTGAGATGGGCAACAACACTACACTGGCTACTCAGATAGATGAGATCGCAAAGGTGTATCTGCCTCCACAGACCAACACCTGGAAACCTGTTGGGATACTCTTTATAATCCTCACTATAATCCTCGGAGTGTTGAGCTACAACTACTGGAACTCGACCGAGAAGTGCAGAGCTGCTCTTGAAAAGAAGAAGAAAAAGCGCCCTGGAGGGCTTCCAAGGAAGGAGGAAGGAAGCAGCGGGACAAAGCAGGTATCAAAGAGTGAGAGTGACTTTTAAAGTCCTTAACTTTATAAGCCCTTGTCTTCTCTTTTTCCCCATGAGTGAGTTCAAATACAAGCAAGTTATTGTATCAAGGATGGACTTAAAGCTCAGCAAGGGCAAGTTCGCGGTTCAGGTTGCCCACGGAGCAGTCACAGCAGCAATAAAGGCCCAGAAGGAGAGGCCGGAGTGGTTCAAGGCCTGGTTCCACGAGGGGCAGAAGAAGGTCGTCGTCAAGGCCGAGAACCTTGAGGAGCTCTTCAAGCTCAAAGCAGAGGCTGAAAAGCTCGGAATCCCCGCGGCCCTCATCAAGGACGCCGGATTAACCGAGATTCCACCGGGAACGATAACCGTGCTAGCGGTGGGACCGGCTCCGGAGGAGCTGCTGGATAAGGTAACCGGACATCTGAAGCTGGTGTGAGGCATGGACTACCGCGAGTTCTTCTCCCGCTTTAGGTATCTGAGCGAGACTCCCGGGATAGGCGGGAGGATAAAGGCCCGGCCCGAGGATTTCGTGGTTATCGAAGACCCCCTGCCTTCCATCTTCGAGGGGAGGAAGCATGCGGTGTTCCTCCTCAAAAAGCGGAACTGGGACACGATGAGCGCCATAAAGGAGATAGCCAAAAGGGCCGGAATAAGGCACCGCGATATAGGCTTCGCCGGGACGAAGGACAGGCACGCCGTGACCTACCAGTACATAAGCGTTCCGGCAAATGCCAAGGAGAAAGTTGAGGGCGTTCAAATAAGGGACGTTGAGCTGAGGTTCGTCTCCTACGGGAGGTTCATCAAGCTCGGCCACCTCCTCGGCAACCGCTTCCGGATAATAGTTAGGGACGTCGATGAGGGGGCCTTTGAGAGGACCAGGACAATAGTAAGGGAGCTCCGCGAAAAGGGCGGCTTTCCAAACTACTTTGGCTACCAGCGCTTTGGGGAGAAGCGCGTTACGAACCACCTCATTGGAAAGCTGCTCCTGCAGGGGGACTTCGAAGGGGCAGCAAGGCTCTTTCTCGGTGCCCACGAGGGAGGTATGGAAGGGGATGAGGCCAGAAAGCGCTTCTGGGAGACCGGCGACGTGGACAGGGCGCTGGAGAAGTTTCCCAACTTCCTGAGGTACGAGAGGGCCATGCTCCACCGCTACAAGGAAACCGGGAGCTGGAAGAGGGCTTTCTTAAGCCTGCCGCTCCCGATAATGCGCATCTTCATCCACGCCTACCAGAGCTACCTCTTCAACCTCTACCTCTCCCGGAGAATTGAGGAAGGGTTGTCCCTCAACGAGGCCCTGGTCGGTGACATCGTCGTTCAGGTGAAGGGAGGCATCCCCTACCGCGACAGAACCTACCGCGTAACCGAGACCAACGTTGAGTTCGTGAACGAGAAAATAAGGAGAAGCCAGGCTATGGTTTCTGGGCCCCTCTTCGGCTTCGCTATGAGACGTGCGAAGGGACTGCCTGGAAGACTCGAAGAGGAAATCCTTGAAGAGGAGGGGCTCTCGCTCGAGGTCTTCAAGAAGCTCCCGAAGCCGATGGCCGAGCCTGGGGGGAGGAGGGAGCTCTTGATAAGGCCTCTTGGGCTGGCCTACGGCTACGTCCCCGATACTGGCATGTGCTTCCGCTTCTTCCTCCCCAAGGGGGTCTACGCCACGAGCGTCCTCCGCGAAATCATGAAGGACCACTAGCCAAACCCTTTTATC
>JALTCK010000009.1 GCA_027074805.1 Thermococcus sp.
CAAGATTATTTATACCACCGGTCCGTTGACTGGAACCACTGCTCCGACCGGCGGAAGGTATATGGTAATCACAAAGAGTCCATTGACTGGATACATAGCCATGGCGAACTCTGGAGGCTTCTTCGGAGCCGAACTAAAGTTCGCGGGCTGGGATGCAATAATAGTTGAAGGTGCCTCAGACCACCCAGTTTATCTCTACATCAACGACGAGAGCGTCGAGCTCAGAGACGCAAGCCACCTCTGGGGCAAGACCTCAACCGAGACTGAAGAAGCTCTAAAAGAGGAGATTGGTGACAAGCGCATAAGGGCGGCACTCATCGGTCCCGCTGGTGAGAACCTCGTCAAGTTCGCAGCGGTAATGAACGATGAACATAGGGCAGCAGGAAGGGGTGGCGTTGGTGCGGTTATGGGTAGCAAGAAGTTGAAGGCCATAGTTGTTCGTGGGCACAAACGCGTTGAAGTTGCTGACAGGGCCAAGTTCACAAGCGTTGTAAAGGAGAAGACCGATAAGCTCAGAAACGACCCCGTAGCTGGAGGAGGACTGCCGAAGTACGGAACGGCTGTCCTTGTGAACATAATAAACCAGAACGGGCTATACCCAACTAAGAACTTCCAGTACAGCCAGTTTGAATATGCCGAGGAGCAGAGCGGTGAGGCTATGACGGCCAAATACCTCATTAGAAACAAACCATGTTACGCCTGTCCAATCGGCTGTGGAAGGGTTAACAAGCTTCCCACACTCGGCGTTACTGAAGGCCCCGAGTACGAGAGTATCTGGGCTTTGGGTGCTCACAATGGTATAAACGACCTCGCAAGCATCATAGAGGCTAACCACTGGGCTGACGAATATGGGATGGACACGATTAGCCTCGGAGGAACGCTAGCAACTGCTATGGAACTCTATGAAAAGGGTCTCCTCAAGCAAGAAGAGCTCGGCGAAGATGCTCCTCCATTCCGGTGGGGTAACACTGAGGTGCTGCACTACTACATCGAGAAGATAGCCAAGCGCGAAGGCTTCGGTGACAAGCTCGCTGAGGGCGGATACAGACTTGCTGAAATGTACAACGGCACCGAGTACTTCATGGGCGTCAAGAAGCAGGAACTCCCTGCCTACGACCCACGTGGAGCCGAAGGACACGGTCTCGGGTACGCAACCAACAATCGCGGTGGCTGCCATATAAAACAGTATATGATTAGCCCAGAGATCCTTGGCTATCCATACAAGATGGATCCGCACGACATAAGCGACGAGAAAGTAAAAATGGTCATACTCTTCCAGGACCTAACCGCGCTTATTGATGCCGCGGGCCTCTGTGTCTTCACAACCTTCGGTCTCGGAGCAGATGACTACCGCGATATGCTCAACGCAGCCCTCGGCTGGGACTTCTCTACCGAGGACTACCTAAAGATAGGCGAGCGCATATGGAACGCTGAAAGGCTCTTCAACCTGAGAGCAGGTCTCGATCCTCTCAAGGAGGATACTCTGCCAAAGAGACTCCTCGAGGAGCCCGTTAGGAACGGCCCGAACAAGGGACACGTCGTAAGGCTCCACCTAATGCTGCCGAAGTACTACAAGTTCCGGGGCTGGACTGAGGACGGCAAGATCACGGAAGAGAAGATGAAGGATCTCGGGCTGGAAGGGTTCTGATCCTCCAACCTTACTTTTATTGTTATTTTACACATTCCAATACTATCCTGGCTATGCTTTAGCTATGATGGTGTGATAAAGGAGCAATTTCTTGTTAAACTACTTCTAAGATGCCCTTATGACGCTATAAAATATTACACACTACAAAAAGCTAACTAAGGGCGTTCTTAACTTTTAATCTTACTTTGCCCTTCGCCTCCGGATTAACAATTTTCTGTTAATTTTGGCAAATATATTACAATGAAATAGCAACTTTTTGTTAAATCAATTATGGGAACTATACTCAAGATGTTTTCGTGATGTTATAAGATGTTACATATTATTATGCACATAAATAAAAATGGCAAATTATAACTCAGTAATTTTATTAATGTTACAAAATCGAAAACTTTATATAACTTTAATTTCAAGGTCCACCGATGAGGGGACATAGTCCCTGATGTATATCCTCGTACAAAGATGGAAGAAGGGGTGTTGGTTGGTGAGGAAGGCATTTGTGGTGGTATTCGCCGTGTTTCTTGCGGCCATGATGCTTGGGCTTAGTATGGCCGCACCCAATGCACCAGCAGTAGTCAACCACCAAGACGGGGGCAAGGACTATGGTCTCCTGTCCCCAGCGCTGTTCAAGAAGCTCTCAGCACTCGGGCCCAGCGCAGGCAATGAGGAAATGAACGTCGTGATAGGCTTCAACAACATAGAAAGCAAGAATCTGGCGGTCAGCATTCTCAAAAGGAGTGGACTGCACTTTAAGATCAAGTACAACTACGAGACTCTGCCAGACCTTGCCCTGAGCATCAGGGTCTCAGACCTAATGAAGATTTCAGGCCTTGCAGGCGATGACAGCATTAAATTGCCAGGGCTCAGAGTCATTGAGGAAGATTACACTTTGAAGGCAGCGGAACTCAGGTCAGACAAACAGATGGAAGTTGATAAGGTTTGGGACGCAGGATACGATGGCGACGGCGTCGTTATCGCAGTTATCGATACTGGGATTGATGCAAACCATCCAGATCTCAAGGGCAAGGTTGTAGGATGGGTCGATTTCGTCAATGGGCGCCCATCCCCTTACGATGACAACGGTCACGGTACGCACGTCTCAGGTATCGCCGCTGGAACCGGTGCAGCCAGCAACGGAAAGTACATTGGCGTTGCACCCAAGGCGAAGCTCGTTGGTGTTAAGGTTCTCAACAGCCAGGGTTCGGGACTTCTCAGCACCATACTGAAGGGTGTTGATTGGGTGATCAAGAACAAGGACAAGTACGGCATAAAGGTTATCAACCTCTCCCTCGGTTCCAACCAGAACGGCGATGGCACTGACGAACTGAGCAGGGCAGTTGACAGGGCATGGGAAGAAGGTATAGTCGTGTGCATTGCTGCCGGTAACAGCGGTCCGGACAAGGGTACCGTTTCAATACCCGGTGTGGCAAAGAAGGTTATAACCGTTGGTGCCGTTGATTTTAACGATAAGATAGCCTGGTTCTCGAGCAGAGGACCGACTACCGATGGTAGGATCAAGCCCGAGGTAGTAGCTCCCGGTGTTGATATAACCGCACCGAAGGCCAATTCCGACGGCTACGTCCAGATGAGTGGAACATCGATGGCAACTCCACATGTTTCCGGTGTCGCTGCTCTCCTCATTCAGGCTCACCCTAATTGGTCCCCGGACAAGATCAAGAAAGTTCTCATAGAGACTGCCGACATCGTTGCGCCCAACCAGATTGCAGGAGTAGCCTATGGTGCCGGTAGGGTCAACGCGTACAGGGCTCTCCGCTACGATAACCTTACAGTCGAGCACTTTGAGGGCAGTGTCTCGGACGGCCAGAAGAAGTCTCACACCTTTAATGTCAAGAATGCAAGCTTTGTTGCCGCTACCCTATTCTGGGACAATGCCAGTGCCAACCTTGACCTCTACCTCTACGATCCGAACGGCAACCTTGCCGACAAGTCCACCAGCGAGTATTACGGCTTTGAGAAGGCAGGTGCCTACAACCCTACAGAAGGAACCTGGAAGGTGGTCGTGGAGTCAGTAAGCGGGAATGCTAATTATAAGGTGGACGTTGTCATCGACGGCCAGGGCGGAGGACCAAATCCAGGTCCTGGTCCCGGTCCAGGACCGAACCCACACAAGGAGACCAAGACCTTTGAAGGCTCCCTCTCCAGCGGCGATTCAGCAACCCACACGATGACAGTTAAGGACGGCGCCACCGAGATAACCGGTGACCTGGAGGTTGGTGCAAACTCCCTTGGTTACCTTGACCTCTACCTCTACGACCCGAACGGCAACCTCGTTGACAGGTCAGCTGCCACCCTTGGCATGGACGGACACGTGAAGTACGACAACCCATCATCGGGAGACTGGAACTTCCGCGTCTATGCCTTCTTTGCCTTCGGCAAGGTAAACTACAAGCTTGTTGCAACTGTGGAGTACGGCAGCTGAACTTTCAGCCGCTTTCTTTTATTTTCCTTTGAAATCCCGGGGTGGTAGTGTGAGACGTTTCACGGTAATTATCGTTCTGATACTCTTTGTATCGGCCTTACCCTCGGCTACCTCATCTCAATCTCCGTACCTTTACCTTCCAACCGTGTATGACACAGGATTTTCCGTCATAGCCTTTTACAAAACGGGGGATTACGGAAGGGTCTTGGAGGGCTGTGAATGGTTACTGGAGATTAAGAGTCCCCTTGACTCATGGGGCAGGACATATGGCGAAAAGAACGAGGCAAAGTACACTGCAGTTGCTATAATGGCCCTCATAAGAGGGGAGAGTATCGCAAGGGGACGCTATGTGAGTACAATAAACAACGCCGTCTACTGGCTGGTGTACAAACAGAACTCGACGGGGGCATGGGAGGACTACGAAGGGACGGCACTCGCGATCATCGCCCTTAAGGAGTTCCTTCGCAGCAGGTACGATGATCCCAATCTACCTGGCCTGAGGAAGCAGGCAGAAGATGCCTTAAACGCCGCAATTGGATGGCTCCTCTCCGCCAAGCCCAAGAACGACAGGGAAAGAATACTTGGATACCTTGCCCTCGGGAAGAAGGACGAGCTTGAAGAAATGAAGGTTTCTGGATATCTAGCCGCCTATAGGGCCTTTGCCCTTGCGTACCTCGGGGAGAAGGTGCACCTTGAGGGGCACTTCCAGACCCCTGCCCTTAATGCCATGGCCCTGTATGCCACGGGTAACCAGAAATACCGTGAAGCCCTCCTTGAGAGCCAGCACTTCGGATTCTGGGGAGTTCTCCGCTACAGAGTGCTTGATATAGCATCTGTGGCCAGGATAAAGGGCTTTGAGAAGCTGAACAACGTGGCCTGCTCCTACATCAAGAGGATAAAGCCAACCTACGACTGGGAAGAGGTGTATCTCGCGAAATACTTCGTGGCGTGCGGCATCAAGCCTGACCTTCCATCGAACATCTCACACCTGCTCCCCTGGCAGATTGCAGAGGTTGCCAGGATAAAGACGGCCCTCGGGGAAAATCCATCGGAGGAGATAAGTGAGCTCATCAGGAGAGGAACCGAGGGATGGGGTGACCTCTACAACACAGCCTACGTTGTCTGGGTCCTGAGAGGGCTTGGCGTGGAGTACAACTACACCCCTGCCCTTAATTACATGGCGAGAAACCTCACCTGGATACTTACAACGAAGGATCCCAAGACCGGGAAGCTCGTGGCCGACGACGTCCCCACCTATTACTTCGCCTACGCTCTCCTAGTCTTCAAAGAGTTCGAGCGCGAAAAAGACTTCCAAAAGACCCTTGACGTTCTTAAAAAGCGCCAGCTGTCCAATGGAGGATGGCCCTACACGACGAGCTCAATAGCTGGCTTGACAACGACCTCCGAGGTTCTGTACGCCCTTCAAGAGGCCAACCTCACATCCCTTGAGATGTACAAGAAAGGCAGAGATCTACTCAAGAAACTCTTCTATGCTGACATACCCAACCTGACAGAGGTTCCAGCGAATTCCACCGCCCTTGTAATAAAGGGAGGGCAGTACACGGGCAACTCTACCTCAAAACCCTCCGACGTTGACGGTTACGTGGTGCTCTATCCGACGAACTACACCATCGCCATCAAGGCCGTGGAAGTTAATGGTTTCAGAGCTGAGAATCCATGGAAAGACAATGACCAGAAGGACACTTACGTAATCCTCGTGGGTATAGCAGTTCTTGGGGCGGGGTACGTTGCATGGGCAGGGAGAAGGGGAAAAAGGGCTAAGTAGTGGAGCTCTCTTCGTCATCGTAAAGTTCTTTTCTTACCTTTATCTTTTCTTCAAACCCTTTTGAGCCCTCCAGCGTCTGGATCCTGAACATGTAGCTCTTGTACCAGTTGTAGGACGGCTTGACCTTCACCGGGAGGAGCTTCCACGCCCTCGTCTCCTCCTCATAGCCCCAGTTGACGTACTCGTTGAAGTTCCTGATGATGTCAGTTATGACGACGCTAAACTCATTGAGAAGCAATCTTTGAATCTTGCGCCACTTGTCAAGGGAGCTTTCCCTCCTTGTTATGCCGAAGTATCCAGCGCAGCCGGGCCCCTTGAGGGTCGCTATTCCCCTTCCGACAAAGGCCCTTATCGCTTCAACGGTCTCCGGCGGGTCAGTGATAAAGGTGTCGAACTTGTGGAGCGCGTAGTCCGGAAGTGGCTCCCTCAGGTCGAAGGTGAACATCTCGATATTCTCATAACCGAGCTCGTCGGCGGTCTTCTCAATGAACTTGACAAGGCGCTCATCGATGTCGAGGACGGCTATCCTCTTAGGGAGTCCTGAGAGCATCAGTGCTATGCTGGTCAAATCGTCGTCGCCGAGGACGAAGACCTCCTTGTTCTCGAGGTCGCCGCGGGTGTGCATCAAAGCTATCCTCGCGACGGTCGTCTCCGGCGTTACGTAGGCCTGGTCGAAGTCATGCTTCGGCTGCGGGCGGTTCTTGACTATCTCCCTGAACTGCTCGAGAAGGTCGCTGAAGGCCGAAAGCTCCACTGTCTTGCCCTCGCAGTGGGAGCAGGTGTAGTCCTTCCTCGCGCCGATTCCGTACTTCTCCACCAGCCTCTTCCCGCTCTCGGTCAGGACGACGTTCGGGCCGTCAAATGCTATGTAGCCCATCTCATGGAGAGTTGTCATAACTGCCATAACGAGCGGGAGCGGTTCCTCGCTGAGATCGACGATCCTCCACACGTCACCGCTCGCCTGTACCGCACTCAGAACGTTCTCGATGGTTCTCTCGTAAACCGGAATGCTCGTCTTCTCTTTAACCTTTTCTACTATCCTCATCATCGCAAACACCTCCAGAAGCCCCTGGTTCGTGGACGGGGTTAGGGCGGGCTTCTTTTAAGGTTTTCCCAGCGGCAAGTTTAAGAGGTTGGAGGCCGATCTTCTCCCGATGATAAACCCTATAGGAGACGATTTCATTAAAAGGTACCGGCTGGAATACAACCTCAGTGCCCTTGAAAGGGTCAGAGAAATCACCGGGAAAGAGGCATATTCAAGGCTGAGGGCCCTCATCGAGTACCGCCTGACCGGAAAGGAATTCGACCGCTTCCCAACGGGCGTTAAAATAGCTCTCGCGTTCTCGGCCGGCTCCGACAGTACCGCTTCCCTCAAAATCCTCCGTTGGGCAGGATTTGATGCAGTACCGATAACCGCAAAACTGCCCCAGATGGACGAGGAAACCCTCGAAAAGGCCCGCTCCGCCGGGGCACTACTCGTTGATGTGCCAGATTACGAAGAAGCTATGCAAGAACTAATCGAGAAGGGTGCCCCAATCTGCGGGCGCTGTCATTCAATGGTTATGGGGGCGGTTGAAAAAAAGGCGAGGAAACTCGGGATAAACACGCTCGCCTCCGGTGACCTGCTGAGCTCGGGCCTCATCTCGATTTACGAGAAAGACGGTCTCGTTGTTCTTAACCTCCCGGCTTTTCTTGCGCTCGACAAGGGAGAAATCGTTGATATAATCGGAGGGAGTTACGACCTGAAGTTTGGGTGCCCACTCCTCTGGAAGCTTTTTAAAAGAGCTCCATCTGTAAAAAGGCTCTCCCTCCAGCGCGTTCTAAGGGAGACGAGGGCTAAAGCTCTTCCTCCAGATATGGCCAAAAAACTAATACTTGATATACTATCGCGCTGATTCCACATTCCTGACCCAAAAGGTTTAAATCTGTCAACCTGAAGTCCACTCAGGTGGTGTATAATGGTCACTAAAGAAGAAGTTGAAAAGGTCGTTAAAGGAATTGTGAATGAGAATCTCGTAAAATCCATCGAGGTGGATGAAAAGGGTAACGTTACAGTAACCCTCGCGAAAGAGACCCCAGACATTGATAACGTCCTTATCAAACTTCACTCGGAGATTGGAAAACTCGAAGGTGTTGGTCTGATAACAATAAACCGCGAGAGGGAAGTTAAGGAAACAGAGAGCATGCAACTGACCAAGGAGATAATCCTCGAGAAGCTCAAGGAGGTCATAGACCCCGAGATAGGCATCGACGTGGTCAACCTTGGCCTCATCTACGAACTCGAGCTAAGACCCGACAACACCGTATACGTAAAAATGACGATGACAACTCCAGGCTGTCCACTTACAATGTGGATTCTCAGGGCTGTCGAGGACAAGATACTCGAGATTCCAGGCGTTAAGGATGCTGAAATCGAACTCACCTTTGACCCTCCGTGGAGTCCAGACAGGATAAGTCCGGAGTACAAGAAGAGGCTGGGTCTCTACTGACCTACTATATCTTTCAACCCTTTATTCAATGAACGTTCATATCACGGTCTTTGTTTGCCTGGAAGGAATCAAGTAAAAATTTAACCTGAGGTTTTCATAATTCCCGCTCCCTTTAGGTAATGCTGTAGAAAAATGGTCATTAGAGTTCTTATCTTTAACATTGGACATCCCTCCACACTCCAACCAATCGAAAACTTTATATTCGCCGGAGTTCATCTAAATCCGGTGATGCGCCATGGCTTGGAAGGTTGCGGTTGATCAGGACACATGCATTGGGGATGCTATCTGTGCTAGCCTCTGTCCCGACGTCTTCGAGATGAACGACGAGGGCAAGGCCCAGCCTGTTGTTGAGGTTATCGAGGATGAGAACCTCTACAACTGCGCCACTGAGGCAATGGAAGCTTGCCCAGTCAGCGCTATTACCGTTGAAGAGGCCTGAATTCCCTTTCTTGGCTTTTGTTTCCCAGTTCTTCTCTTTTCTCCTAAAGTCTCTCGCGTTAAAACATAATACTCCAAAAGTTAAAAAGTAGAGAGAAACATCGGAAAAACAATCTCCATACCCGCTCAAATATCCTCTCCCAACTTTAGTCCAAACCGATTTGCCTGCTCCAGCACGTACTCCCGTATCTCCCTTGCCTTCGGCAGTTCCGCGACTATCTCTCCGTTCTCTATGAGCGGCTTCAGGAGCGGCTCGACCTTTGCCCCGCAGACTGGACACTTTTCGAGCTTCTTGTCGGCCGGAACGCGGTGGTAGTGGCCGTTCTCGCAGCGGTATATCTGCTTCCTTCCGCTGAGCTTTCCGCGCTTGGTGACCGGTTTTCCCTCGACCTCTACTATATCGAGGGAGAAATCAACGGGTTTGGCACTTGCTATTGAGCCGCCGACACCGAAGGCATCGGCAACGTCGACTATCTCCGCTATGCTCTCCTCGTCCAGACCGCCGGAGACGAATATTTTAACGTTCTCGTGGCCCCTCAGGTCGAGCTCCCAGCGAACCTCTTCCACTATGCGCCTGAAATTGCCGCGCCTCGAGCCCGGTGTGTCCAGCCTGACCGCGTTGAGCCTCTCTCCGAGGGCTTCAGCCGCCATAAGCGCCTCGAACTTCTCGTCGTAGAATGTGTCCGCCAAGGCGGTTCTCGGAACCTCAGGGGGCATTACCTCGTCGTAGTACTTCCAGGCCTTCACCTGGTCACCCACCGTTATGATGAGGGCGTGTGGCATGGTTCCAACGGGCTTCTCGCCGATCATTTCCGCCCCCAGGACTCCAGAGACGCCGTCGCAGCCACCTATGAAGGCCGAGCGGTCTATCATCGGGGCTATGGCTGGGTGCATGTGCCTTATCCCGAAGGAGTAGACTGGCTTGAACTTGGCCGCTATCTTGGTTCTCAGGGCAGCCGTGGCTATTCCGCTAGCCTGGCTGAGCATTCCCAGTAATGCGGTCTCATATATTCCGAACTCCTCGTAAAAACCCTCTACCTGGAGGACCGGCTCGTAGGGGTGAAATATCGTCCCCTCCGGCATTGCATAGACGTCCACGGGGAGGCCTTCAAGGAGTCTCGCGACCTCCTCTACTCCCGCCAGAACCCCCCACTTCCAGCCGTGGGGAAGGCTCGTCGTCGTTACATCGGCGAAGACCTTCCTGTGAATGCCCTTCTCCTCAAGGATCTTCTTCGTCCTGATGAAATAGACGTCCGTCGTTCTTCCGGCTTTAATATCGTTCTCGTGGGCGATGTAGAAGTCGTGCATTTTAATCACCAGCGTTGATTATACTTCTGGATTTAAAGGGTTTCTGGGCAAATGATACCATTCCGTAGTGTCGAGATAAATTATCCCATCACGAGCCGGGATGTTTAAATATAACAAAACCCAAACTAAAAGTAAATCAAAGACACGAAGATAGTTACATGGTGTTGATAAATCCTGGGGGTAATGGTGGATGTGTAAATAACTCATCACTATCCGGAAACTACGAGCTCTGGTGATCGCATGCTCCCCCGAAAACTCCTTCCCCTCATCCTAATAGCGATGGTATTTGCGGCCGGTTGTATAGGTGCTCACGGCCATAAGGATACGCCAACCATCTCACTGAGGCCCATTGCATGTCCAGCTGGGAAAAACCTGACCCTCGTTAACGATGCCCGCAGTGTAACGCCTAAAGACCCTGCCTACAGGCTCGCCGTGGATCTCATGAGAGGCGAACTAGAGGAGGCCAAGGCCCTTTATCGTGTCGCAGCATCCAAAAAGGAGAATGAAAACGCCTTAAGGTCGCTGTCCAACATTTCCCGCCTGTTGCTCAGCGATTCCACGGTTTTGAATGAAACAACGATCAGGATTGGCAACGCGACCTACGATTACATCGTCCTCTCCGTTTATGACTACGATGACCCACACTGTGAGGGGGACGTAAAGTTCTCACCCGATATCTTCAGGGTGAACGATGTAACAGCCAGGTTAATCCCCTCCAATTGGACGAGAGGAACGGCAACCTACACCGGGATACCCTACAGCACTTACGTGGTGAGGATCGGGAACGAGACCTGCAGGGTGCGTTTCACTGAGCTTTCCACCCTTATCCTACCCTACCTCAGGGCGAGCGACTACATCCTCCTTATCAATGGTGGGGAAGACCGGCTCTGCAGGATGCGAGGGAGCCTGTATACGATACACTTCGGATTCTTTAAGAAGGATTCCGAAGAAAGAAAGGAAGTGTCGCTCCTACTTGTGAGAAGGGGATAAAATCGGCTCCCCGGCGAATAAGGGTCACGGAGGATTCCTGTCAACCTGATCCGAAGGGCTTATCGTCTCCTTCTTCCCAGGAGAACGCCGATGGGCACCCCAATTCCAACACCTATCAATGCCGCGATTAAGCTGTCTGCCAACCTCTGATCCCAGTGTGTTTCCTTCCCAAGTGCAGTATTGCGAAGGTTCAAACGCTTCCGTTCATCTCCGGGCTTGGGAACCGGAATTGGAGGAGCGGAAAGGCAGCGTCGTGTTGTTCCGAAGGTCGTACCTGAAGATGACGTACTCAGGCTTCCTCGAGGGATTTATCGAGTCCGAGATCACCTCTAATTTTCTGTTCCTCCTCTCGTGAACGACGACGTACCTCATGCGGCCCTTTTCAGGGAACATGACGATTTTGAGATCTGCCGGGTAGACGTAAACCGCCTCTGGGTTGTCGA
>JALTCK010000010.1 GCA_027074805.1 Thermococcus sp.
GCGTTGGTGTCGTAGAGGGGCAGCAGACCCGCCCATACATAGTTCCTATTTACCTCATAATCATAGGCTACACGTTCGTCAGTGAACGCTGCAAAGGGTATTCCCACCGCGGATAGGTCAGGGGAAATCAGTACCGAGAGTGTGGTTGGGGACAACACCATCCCAGTGGCCGGGTCGTAGCGTATGTACCCCCAGGTCTCGGTTGTGAACTCCACAACACCTTCCATTACGAGCGGGGGGCCTACCAGCGAGAGAGTAGCCACTGGGGGGCCAAATTCCCCGTAGTACGTTTTCTGTGCTTCATCCCTCGAGGACACCCTCTTGACTTCCATCGTCCAGTTCAACGCGGGAAGAACCACGAAGATCCCGTTCTCCTTTGGAGTTGCATCGGGGTCGATCCAGAGGAATGTGTGGCCGTAGTAGGTTCCGTTCACGCTGAAGACCGCACCGTCGCTCTCCCGTATCCTGTAAACACCTACGATGCTGAGTGAGCGGAGGTGTACTTTGTATTCGCGAACCTTGGAGCCCGTTGGAGTGTGTGGGGCTTCAACTTTTATGACCTCGCTTTGTTCCCAGATCGGGCTTAGGTTCTCCCCGCTGGGGACGCTGACCTTAACGGTCACGTTCTTCATCTCAATGCGGACGCCAACGGTTAGATAGCCGTCTTTCTCGTCCAGTATCCTGAACCTGATGTGGGTATCGTTGTAGGCGTATATCCTGTAGAGAGTTCCATTGTGGAGATAGGTAAGGAATGCCGTTCTCACTAACTCAGGGGACGTTCCCGCTGATGCCTGGTGCTGGATGTAGGGCTCATACCTCAGCGCTGCGTACTCGATGTAAACTCCCGGCTTGGCCCAGTAGGGGGTTGCGCTCGATAGGGGCAAAGTGAGTGTGACCAGCAGGAAAATCATCAGTAGAACGAATCTTTTTGGCCTCATTGTTATACCCTCCGTAGCAAAATAAAAGAGGGAAGATCAAATTCAAATGTATGGCCATCCCGCGGAGGCTATGTCCTGCTCTACAAGATTGCCCGTTGTGGGATTCACGACGTTAGTCACGGACTCGATGCCACTGCTGTCAGGGATGTTGTAATGTTGAGAGACATACCCAGCATCCTTGCCCGCCTGTGTGAGTCCACCTGTTCCTATCCTGTAGGTTATCTCATAGTTGGTGTATGGATTGTTGACGTCGTACTTGACTCCAACCTCCGCATAGGCCCATCCATACTTTATGGAAGTGTAGTCATGCACCTCAGTAACAGCCCAAGTTGTCGCTGCCGCGAACCCTGCCGCCACTACTAACAGGCCGAACAGCACGGCAACCAGCTTTTTCATGACGCCGACCCTCCTGCCCGAGGGACTATTGATACGTCCGTACAGGCGATTGATAATACATCACATTTGGTATTTAACTTTTACTTCGAAGTTGAAGTACGAATTCCAAAAAAAATCGGCCATACTGCGGTATGGACATGACATAGTGAAAGTAATTGGGTTAGTTATTCCACATTAATAACCAAGTTATGCCAGAATTAACAAAATAATTTAACAAAACGTTCCATCAATGCGAAAAAACTTCGGCTGCCAAAATTGGGGTGAGGGGATATCAAAGTTCGAACCTTCAGCTCCACGTTTCCGCGATAACGTCGTGCTTGTGGATGCTCTCGTTGCTGATGACCCTAACGTGGATCTTCCCTTTGAAGCGCTCCCTGGCATTGGCAAAGATTTCCCTAGCCACATCTTCGACGAACTTCGGGTTGGCGAACATTCCCTGAACGACTGCGTTCTCGTCGACAGTCTTGAGCAACGTGTACGTCGGGTGGCTGAAGGAGCTCTCAACGACGTCTATCATGTCCTCCAGCGCTATCTCTTCCTCGAAGGCCGTTTTAACCTCGAGCTCGCCTATTGCCCGCTGGATGTGGGTCTTTCCCTCGTTGTTGGCCATCGCGTGGGGACAGGCCGTGTTTCCGACGACCTTGACGCGGAGCACCTTCTTGAAGGCCCCCTCCTCGTTCTTTATAACTCCAACTTCGACGTCGTAGGGCTCGTAGCTGGTCTTTCCGCTTGCGGGAGTTTTTCTCGGAATTATGAGGTGGGTCTTGATCCAGACCTCCGCTCTCTTGTGCGGGTGCTTGCCCTCGAGGTGCCGTATGATGCACTTCCCGAGCTCTTCGAGCGACGTGTGAACCTTCATGACCTCCTCCTCAACGGCTTCGCTCATGGCATCGGTTATGCTTTCCACGAGGCGGCTCATGTGGATTCCCTTCTTCTCCGCTGGAACGTCTATCGTGACCTCGAAGAGGGGCAGGAATGTGTAGGTCTGGCCCTTCCAGTTTATCTTCGCGACGCTGCGCAGGTTCGTTATCCCAACGCGCCTCAGCCTCTCTCTAATCTCCGGGACTTCTTCCTGTGTCTCGACGGGCATTTTCTCACCAAAAGCCCATCCAATGGACTGCTTTTAAACCTACCTCAGAAGGTCCATCAGGCGGTCGTAGCAGAGCCTGGCCTCCTCAACCTCCTCCAGCTCGAGTCTTCCGGAGTACTTTGCTCTCTCGAAAATTCGGGTCAGCGTGTCAAGGTCCTCAATGTCGGGAAAGAGCTCCTGGAGCCTTTCTTCGTGCTCTCGGTGAGTCCAGCTCCTTCTGTAAGGATATCCTTTCTCGACGAGGCCAGCGACAACGTTCTTGTACATTCTCACCACTCTCTCGGCTGGCGTTCCTTCTATGCTCTCGTAGGTCAATGTGGGATCGAACCTCTCCCAAGACTCTTTTCTTCTCACCCTTTTTCTTTTCTTCGCTGTGAAGATAAGGAGTAAAAATATGATAGGAGGTATCAGGTACAGATAATCAGGGAGCGGTTTGTAAATGACTCGCACAACGTCTCGTCCGAAGGCTTCTATCTGCCAGAGGGGGCCAGTTGGTGCCGTGACATTGTATTTTATCTCTGGCGGGTTCCTGTGTGAGAGTTTGTAAAGGGCAACAAAGAGGGCGGCAAGTATTATCAAGGCTGGTAGGAGGGAACCTTTGGTTTTTCTTTCAGCTTTCGGTATCACGATCCCGTTCTCGAGTATAACCCGTATGGAATAACCAAGGAGAAGGAAGAGGACGAGACTCGAAAAGAAATAGAGCCAGTCAACGTTCAGAATGGAGGTTCCGGACGATGTTTTCGGATACCCAAGGGCGGCTAGCAGAGACAGGAGGAGGAGAAAAATGAGGCTAATACCCAGTTTTCTGGGCATCCCTCACACCAGCCCTCTCAAGCATGTAATAGACCGTCCTCAGGGGTATCCCCATTCGGGAGCTGATATCCTTCGGGGGAATACCCTGTTCGATTAACCTTATCACAGCCCTAACGGTCTCCTCATCGTATTTTCGGGGCCTTCCGCGGGGATATCCCTCGGGAACGAGCTGAATGCCCATCTGGGAGAGGGCGTGGATTATTTTCTTCGAGACCTTTGGGTACAGACTAGGGGGACAGGAAATCCGCCTGACATTGGGAGCCCTCTCGAGTATGTGGACTAGTATTTCCTTGGTGGGTCGCAGGTTTATGTAGATCTCAGTGACGTCTTCAGTAAGAGCCCTATCAAGCTTCCGAAGGAGTTCCGTGTTGTTCTTCGCCTTTACCTCGACCCTCATGCGATCACCCCTGTAGAAGGGCAAGAAACTTCTTGGCCTTGTCGCTCTTAGGCATGAACTTCTCAAACTTGTTTGCCTCTGAGAACAGGACCCTGTGGAGGCCCGATATCACGAACTTCTTTATGCTCTCCTCAAGTTCTTCCTGGGGAATCCCAAGGAGCTCCGCCACCTTCTTTTCATCATATTCGCTCATTCCGTACAGCAGAACTCCGCCGAGCAGGTAGTTTGGAACGTTGCTGAGCTCCTTTCTTCTCCCCACGAGGGCATGCTCCATCTCGCACTTGCGGATTATCAACATACTACCGTGTCCTGTCCGGAAGCGGGGGTCCCACCTGAAGGGCAGATCAAAAATGGAGTAGTGACAGTCTATGCAGAGTCTTATATCCGGGTAGAGTCCAAGCCTCTCCCTCTCGTTCTCAGAAGTTAGAAAGTAGTAGCGGAATAGATCAAGGCCCAGCTTTTCGGCCCCACGCTCAGGGTCGAGGGCCGCGTAGCCCAGTGCAAGATTGTCGACCGTGTAGTGGTTGTTTACCAGGACCCCACGTGTCTTTACAAAGCTAAGGACGCGCCAGCGAAAGCGTTTTCCAAAGCGGCTCCTAAGCTCAGCCTCGATATCTGAATCCGCCGGCAGGTCGAGACGTGTCTTCTTGAGTCTGTTGCCCTCCCAATACTCCACTTCTATCCTGAGACCACGGGTTCTAACTGTTCCCTTCTCCCTCAGCTTTCCCTTTATGAATTTGAACTCTTCCCTAACTGCTACATTCTCTCTTGAGAGCAGCCTAAGAACGTCACCTGAGTAAGCCAAATGGGGCAGTACATCCACCCTTCCAAGCTGCACAGGGTTGAGGACGGCCTTAACATTCTCGACATTCTCTTTTGTTAAGTCCCTTATGGGGAGGAGCTTCTTTCCAAGGAAAAAGGTGTAGTTGGCGGATATGAGTGCCAGCGCCATCTTGTGGGCTGTTATTGCAGCACGAAGCCTCTCTAGGGCAAGAAGACGGTTCCGCTTCTTCTTGTATATCCACTGAATGTGGGGGTCTCTCTCTCGTTTTGAGAGAGCACCGGTCGAAGGCGTTGGTTCCCCAACACGCCTCGAGAGATCCTCTTCAAGCTCGTGGAGGAGGGAGAGGTTTTCCCTCAGGCGGTAAGAAATGGAAGGAACATCGAAAGTCTCAAATAACCCCGTTAAGTCAATTCCGATATCATCGAGTATCTTGTTCACCTGTGCGACGAGCTCCTCGGTCGTCGTCATGGCAGCAGATCACCGCGATTTATCTTCTCCGGTAGGTACTCCTTCGCCACGAACTCGAGGCTCTTGTTTGCTAAGGCCTGCTGCTCTATCCTTACTCCCATCTTTAGGGCCATCTTAAACTGCCTCTGCCACTCTTTGTTCTTGAACCACGGATAATCCATCTCTTCGATAATGCGCTTGTAGTCTCCTGTGGGACCACCCTTCTTGTTAGGCGGGATACCCTTGAGCTTTTCAGTGACATTCTCGAGGCCGTAGCGCTTTATGTCATCCATCGTCATCCCCACGAACTTTGCCTCGGGCGTTGCTAGCTTATCACTGAGATAGGCAAGGTTAATCGATCCCTGTTTGATGGTGGAGTAAATGTACCAACCATAGGGGTCGCCATCGGTGAAGACTATTATCGGTAGTCCCTCCTCATAGTGAAGTCTATGGATTAACCGCCTCACGCCGCGCGAGGCCTGCCCCTGGGTTGCGACAATGAGGGCATTTTCTTTCTGGGCAAACTTTTCCTCTATCAGACGGTCAGCCATAGCGGCAGTCTCAACGACGAGAACATAGTCCACGTTGATTTTCGGAAATTGGAGATGCTCAACAGTGCCGGGGACAGCCCAACCACCCCTACCAAGCTTTGAAGTGTTGAACTCGTCCTCTCCGTCGCGGATAACGATGTCCCCGTAGATGTAACCGCGCCTGTCCGCTGTTAGGTGCATTTCCTCACGCAGAACGCCGAGCATCCTCTCCAAGTCTTCGATTATCGGGTCGCTCTCGCGCTGATCCTCGAAGGTGTTCTCCTTCGTTCCTGGGATCGTGTGTTTGTTGGCGTAGTAAGCCTCACGCAAACTTGCGTGCTTGCTCTCGCTAACAAGCCTCTTAACGTAGGCCATTATCAGGAGCGTTTGCATGAACTTTCTGGCGTGTGCAACGTTGAGGAAGTACCTCCTCGAGAGCTTGTCGCCCATCCTGATGACGCGCTTCTTTTCATCGAAATAGACGTTGCTCAGTCCGCGCATGGGTATGTCGAAGTAGGGGTTTTTACCCTGTGCTATGTTCTCTAGGACTCTTTTGCCATATTCCTCAAGCTTTCTCAACACCTTCTGAGGGTCGTATGAAAAATGCTCCTTGGGCCTCTCACGTTTTATGGCCTTGCGTTTAGGCATTCTCGCTCACCTCCGACGGGGTGGATTCTTTGATATCTGCAAAGCGAGACTCAATGAAGCTTATGAAGTACTTGGCCGCTTCCTCCTCCGGCACACCAACGAGTATACTCAGTGCCCTCGCTATCTCCGGCACGTACTTCTGGAATGTCTTCTTCCTTTTGACCTGCGAGAGCCGCCTGTGCTTTCCGCTGAGGTATGTCTGGAGCCTTCTAGCGACGTCCATTATCGCCAGACGAATTTCATTGTAAATGTCCTCATCACTGGCTATACTCTGCTTCCCGGTCCCGGTGTAAGGCACGTGGACGCTGATGACGTTTATCATCAGAATGAGGGGGGTTCTCTCAAGGTCGTCTACGCGGTAGCGCTTCCAGTCTATCGAGCGCGCCGCGAGCGTGGTTACACACGATCCAGCATCGAATAGGAGGGGAACGCGGTTGGCATAACGGAGGACTTCAAAGCCGTTCGGAATCTCCCCTCCGTAAGCCAAACCGACCTCAACCTGGAATGGGATTCCACCTGAGTAAACCTTGGGCGGCCTCGTCACCGCGGTGACGAACTCGGGCTTGAGGATTCCGGTGAGGCCCTTCTCTATGTTCTCCTCACCTATGGGTCTAAGGCCATGAGTAGGGGGAGCAAGGAACTTCATGTACTTAAAGGCCTCGACTATCTCCTCTGCCTCCCCCCAAGTGAGCTTCTCTGGCGGCTTTTCCATGAGCTTTGCCACCTGTTTGACGACCTTCGTGTACCCTCTGAAGGAACGCAGAACAGCGTCAACCTCACCTTTCATGAGGCGCTCGTAGAGCTGCTCCTGGACGCTCTTGTCCTTTTCAGTTTGTATGAGCCTGAGAGCAGCTATGTACTTGACTAGCTCATCTACCTTCTTCTCACTTATCCTCGAGAACTCACCGATTAGGAAGCGCTTTACACTATTCCTCCTCGTCTTCTTTGCCATCCTGTAGATGTCATCTGTGAGAACACCCCTCGGATGGGGTTTCATCTCAATAGGTGGCTTTGGCACGTCATCGCTCGAGCGCGGAAAGACTATGAGCTTTCCATCCGGCTCAATTAGCTCTATCTGGGCGTGAGGATTTGCTATTGCCGTGAGTTTGAGGTACCAGTAAACTCCCTGCTTCGAGCGGATGTAGCGGACGTTTTTAACTTCCAGCTCTATCCTCGTCCCACGCCAGCCCTTTGGATTCAGGTGCTTCTCCTTCTTGACGATCTTGCCCTCGTTCTTGTCGACGTCAATTTTAACCCACGCTTCGATTATCTCCTCTCCTGTCGAGGTTATGACGCGGGTGGCCTTCCCGCTCGTTATCTGGGCGAACATAACAGCACCACTTATACCTATACCCTGCTGTCCACGGCTCTGTATATTCCTGTGTGCCTTTGTTCCTGCCAGCATCTTTCCGAAGACGTGGGTTATGTACTTCTCCGGGATTCCGGGACCATTGTCTTCAACGATTACCTTGTAGTGCTCCTTTCCCAGCTCCTCCAGCTCAACACGGATGTAAGGCGGAATTCCTGCCTCCTCACAGGCATCTAGGGAATTCGTAACAGCCTCGTGAACCACAGTCGTCAGGGAGCGTACCTTTCCAGTGTAGCCAAGCATTGCCGCGTTTCGCCTGAAGAACTCGCTGACGCTCTGAATCTTAAACTCCTTAAACAGCTGATTGGCCTCGGCCATTTTCATTCCTCCATGTTACCGCCGCCTTCTCCACCAAGGGCTTCGTAATAGGCGCTACTTTCGAGTTCCAGATCCTTCTTGCGCCTCTCAAGGTATTTGTATACCACCCCGTGGGGTGAGCCCTTGGCAAGCTTTTCAACGGCGGTTTTTGCAACCTCAACCTGTATCGGGTTTCCTATTATCGCCACAGTCTTCCCGTAGACACTAACCTCGGCACCACTCATCTCCTCGATTATCTCCCTCGTGCGACCCTTTCGTCCAATTATCCTTCCCCTAACACGGGGGAGGGCGTTTTTATCGTTGCCTATGATGACGTCAGTTAGGTTAAGAACTTCAAGGGTTTCACCCTCGTTGAAGAGCCTGAATGCCCTCTCCGGGGAGAATCCTCTTCCAATCGCCATTATGACGTCCCTTGCCTTCCACACGGCTAAGGGGTCATCCGTCTCTTTGGTGGCGCTAATAAATACTTCCCCCGTCTCACTGTCTATCTCTATCTTCGTTTTGGTCCTTCTCTCGATCTCCTTCTTTGTCTGCCCCTTCTTACCGATAACGACGGCAACCCTCTCTTTTGGAATCCTGAGGAAATCCTCCTGCTCTCCCTCAGCAGTGTAGGTTATCTCTTCTTCTGGTTCCCCTTTGATGGTCTCCCCTTGCTTGTCAACACGCTCGTACTTCTTCAAGAGCCTCTCAAACTCGTCCATAATCTCACCTCTCAAGTAGCTCGCGGAGCTTCTCATTGAGATCATCAACATCAACGCCTTTCCTACCAAAATACGTGATGACGTTCTTTAGGTCACGCTTCAAGAGTTCTACGCTCATGCGGTTCCTCTTTACAGTCGCCTGGGACCAGTCTATCACAACAGGACCATCGTGGAGCAGTATGTTGTACTCGCTCAGATCGCCGTGTACCATATCCCCGCGCCTCCATAGTCTTTCTATAACGCCGATGGTGAAGTCGTAGAGCTCCTCGAAGTCCCTCTTTTCGAGCATCCTCTCGACGTCCTTAAGCCTCGGCGCCGGGACTTCATCACCTATGAACTCCATCACCAGCACGTTGTTGCGGAAGATTATCGGATCTGGAACCCTAACGGCGTACTTGATCGCCCTCTGCAGGTTTTTGAATTCCCTTCTCGTCCAAACGAATGTGAGCCTTCTCATGTCCTTAGGAAGATAGCCGATGCGTGGATCTGCCGCGAGATACTCCCATATCCGCCGGAACTCAGTAGTATATGTGCGATAGATTTTAACCACTATTTTGTTCCCCGCGGAATCCACTCCAGCGAAAACATTGGCCTCTTTCCCGGTGCTGATGGTACCATATAGCTCCTCTATCTTTCCCTTCCTGTGGAGGTATGCTATGGTTTCCTTCGTTGTCCTGTCGAAGACCTCGTTGGTTATCTTATACAGCTCACTGTCCCTCTCGCGCCTCTTCGTGAGGCCCAGAACGGCCTCAATCTCGCGCTCAATGGCCTCTTCGCGCATAACCATCACTCAATCATCAGAACAGGAGCTCGCCGCCGCTGAGGAAGTCCTGACTTATCTTGCCCCTTCTGAGAAGCCAGTCCACTTGAGTTCTCGTGTAGCGATAGACTATGTCACCGCGTTCGTCGCTCTGAACCTGCCACGGCTGGACGATGACAACGTCTCCAACACGCATCCACATTCTTCTCTTGAGTTTGCCTGGAATGCGGCACCTTCTTATCTTCCCATCTGAACAGCGAACGTCCATCCATCCCGAACCGAGGGCCTGCTCAATAACTCCGAAGAGCTGTCCTTCCTTCGGCAGGGGGACGCGGATTACCTCGTCACCCTGAACCTGTCTGTTGTTCTTCTTTCCTCTTCCACCTCTGTGATACACCATGAGCACCACCTCCGAGAGTAGGCTTGAACCCTTATAAGGTTAAGCCTTGCAAAAATTTTCCAAATAAGATACAGAAGGTCACTTTTAAAATTTTTGCACAAAGTGATAAATCTCATGGAAGATCAATGCCAAGCCCAGGATCAAAAAAAGTCAAGAAATAATCCCCGTGAAGAAGTGCCGTAGAGATTCCCCCAAGCAACCCAAGAGGAGTTCTCTCAAGATATTCTCTTTTTGACTTAAAGACTTCTTCGGGAAGATACCCAGTGCTAGGAACACCATCAGCAATGTTGTTTTTGCATTCCTCTCCATAATGGCCATCCCCAGCGGAAAGGCAAAGAAGGCAAATTTAGGATATCATTGCCGTTCTCTGAAGGATCCCACATTCCCTCTGTTCGATATGGTGTTATGAAAGTTTAAAAGTGCATCCTTCAACATGTGGCTGGAGATGATGATGACAGCGATGAACGCGAGAGATCTCACCATAATGTATGAGGGCAAAGTTGCCCTAGAGGGAGTTACATTCAAGCTGGAAGAGGGCGAAACTTTACTCCTCCTCGGACCGAATGGAGCTGGAAAAACGACGCTCCTCAAGACAATAGCCTGCTTCCACAGGGAGTACAGGGGGGAGCTCAGGGTATTCGACAGGGAGCCCTGCGAGGCACGTGAGCTCATAGGATACGTCCCGCAGAGCCACAGTCTCAACGAGCGCGTCCCCCTCACCGCTTTAGAGGTTGTGGCAATGGGTGGCATATACAAACGTGGTTTTTCCCACTTCAAGATACCCCCCGAGGTCCTGAAGAAAGCGGAGGATGCCCTCGCTTTCGTTGGCCTATCAAACGTTAAGGACAGGCTCTTCCGGGAGCTGAGCGGCGGACAGAAACAGAGGGTTCTCCTCGCGAGGGCTTTGATAAGTGACCCCAAGATACTCCTTCTCGACGAGCCCCTCTCTGCCCTCGATCCGAGCGCCAGGGCGGAGGTCTCAAACGTCCTCGGGAAGATAAAGAGAGAGCGCAGGATAACGATGGTCATCACGACCCATGACATAAATCCACTTCTAGAGATCGGTGATAAGGTCATGCTCATCAACAGGCACCTTATAGCTTTTGGCAGGCCCGAGGAGGTTCTCAAAGACAGCGTAATCAAATCGGTCTACGGGCCGCTGGCGAGGGTCATCCCGGTCGGTGGCAAACTCTTCTGCATAACCGGTGACACCCACCTCCACAGGCACGGGGGTGGAGGTATATGATTCCAGAGTACCTCATCCGGGCCGTCCTCGCCAGCATAATGGTCAGCGTCCTTCTCGGACTCTTGAGCCCGCTCATAAACACGAAGGGCCTGGCTTTCCTCACCCACGCGATATTCCATTCCCTCCTCTTCGGAGCCGTCCTCGGTATGATGATCGGTTTGATCTTCGAGAACATGGCCCTCGTCATGGTGGTCGCTCTCCTCGTGACGATAGCCGTCGTCCTCCTCATAGCCCACCTGGAGAAGGTCGGGTTCACCCCGGATTCAGCCGTCGGAATAGTAGCCAGCTTTGTCGCTGGATTAACCGTCCTCGGCTTCGGCATCCTCTACAAGGTGATGGCAACAAAACCCTACTTCCCGCTGAGCGAGAGCATAGTCTCCTACCTGACCGGTGAGATCTTCCTGATAACCCTCAACAATCTCCTCGTTCTCGTAGCCGGTGGAATGGTCCTCTTCTTCATAATGCTCTTCCTCTACCGCGACTTCCTCTACCTTAGCTTCGACCCGGAGGGGCTTGAGAGCTACGGGGGCAATGCTAGGGCATACCTCATGGTGCTCTACGTCCTTGTCGGAGCCATTGGCGCTCTAATCGTCCAGACGGTCGGCC
>JALTCK010000011.1 GCA_027074805.1 Thermococcus sp.
GGTACGATAATCAAAAGGGTTAAATACCCCAACTTCCCAATTTTTTTTAGACCGACCTAACTGAGGAGGTGTGCCCATGGCAAGGGTTCTGATACTCGGCGGTGGAACCGCCGGACTGGTGGCAGGGAGGTACCTGACGGTCGAGGCTAAGAGACTTGGCATCGATGTTGATCTCACAATGGTGACCGCGAGTGAGAGGCACTACATGCCCCCACTCTTTATGGAGGTGGCTTTGGGGTCAGCGTCGGTTGATGAGACCTGGGCGCCTATAAAGAATGCCGAAAGTGTTTACGGTTTCAAAGTGGATATAGACAGAGTGACCAAAATAGACCTTGACAACAGGCAAGTAGAAACGGAAGCCGGTAAGGTTTACGAATACGACTACCTCTTCTTAGGCCTCGGCGTGAGGTACACCTGGGACAAGTACAAGGGCATGAGCAAGTACGGCTACCACAACTACACCCTTGAAGGGGCAGTTGAGCTTAGGAGAGTCCTCTCGGAGTTCAAGGGTGGCAAGATAGTCATCTACACTCCAGAAGCCCCTCATCGCTGTGGTATTTACCCCTATGAGATGGGTCTAAATCTGAGGATGTACTTCGAACACCGCGGAATTAAAAACGTCGAGATAACCGTCGTCCACCCGGACAAAAGGCCAGCAATAGGCCTCGGGCCTGACTTAGTCAGGTTCTTCGAGAGGGAGATGGAGAAGGCCAACGTTAAGTTCATCCACAACGAGGGTCATGTAGAGATAACTCCTGATAAAGTCATTACAAAGAACGCGGAAGTCGACTACGACCTTCTTATCAAGGTGCCTCCAATAGCGATTCCGGACGTCATGACTTTCATGGCCGATGATAAAGACCCGAGGTGGGTAAAGGTAGAGGGCCCGGACTTCCGCTATCCGGACTACGACGAGGTCTACATCGTAAGTGAGGCAAGTATGCCGCCGCTCGGACTCCTCACCGCTGGAGTTCCGCTCCACAACGCCTCCATCGTTGCGGCAACCAGCATCCTCCACAGGATACACGGCGGCTACCCCGTTGTGGAATACGCACCAACGCTCTGCGTTGGGCACGGCTACAACACCGGCTTCTCAGGGAACTGCGAGTACGAGTGGAAGGGGGACAAGTACAAGCGTGAGTGTTACCTGCTCTTCAAGAGCCCGCTCGTGAGGCTGATGAAGGACTCCTTCTACAGGGGCTGGCTTGACAGTTTGAGACTGTGAGGTGGTGAAGATGAGCGAGCTTAAGCTTACCCCGGAGGAAGTTGCGGCCGTTAGGGAGTTAGCAGAGGTCGCCCTTGCCCTTAAGAAGGGGGGCACACTGGGTATACTTAAGTCAATGACAGAGAACGGAGACAAGCTACTAGAGACGGTGGCCGAAGAGAAAGCAATTCTCAGGGTCGTGGGGGTTGGAAACGCTGCCCTTGAGCCGGTCAGGGAGCTTGAAACTTCTGAAGTTAGGGAGATAAGCTGGAACACCGAGGAGCTTGTCAGGGCGCTCCTCAAGGCCCTGTCAAAGACCGACCCGAAGGAGGCACCTAAGGTTGGCATGACCGCGGCCCTTGGCTATCTCCGCGACGAGGATGTGCAGAAGGGACTCGGCTTCCTCTTAGTCCTCGCGAAGAACCTTGGGGCGGCTCTGAACGGCAAGCTCTGACCCTTTCCTTCTTTTGGAGGTGGAACCTTGAAGGTTCTCTTCACCTACATGGGCGCTCCTACCGAGCCTGATGAAATCGAGGACTTCATATTCCGCTTTCTCTACGACGTGAGGCACCACATAGGCCTCGACGTTCCAGGAGCGAAGGCCATAATCAGGGGCATAGCCAAGGTTCGTGCGAGGCAGGTGAGGGAGCACTACGCGGTCATGGGCGGCAGAAGCCCTCTCGTCGATTACATGAACGAGATAGCGAAGGCCGTAAGCGAAAAGACGGGCCACGAGATAAGGCTCGGCATGTGCTACTCGAGACCTCTTTTGGAGGAGATGAACTGGGACTTCGACTTGGTCTTCCCGCTCTACCACGTTTACTCAAGTTCAACAACCGAGCGCTGCTTGGTAAAGATAAGAGAACTCTTCGGCGAGAAGCCCTACGTAAAGGAGTGGTGGGGCAACGAGAAGTTCGTCCGCTGGGTTCAGAGGAACATTGAGACTGGACTGAAGGAGAGCGGCTTTGAGAATCCCTACGTCATCCTCAGCGTCCACAGCCTGCCGAAGAGGGTAATCGACGAGGGCGATCCCTACGAGAGGAGCCACAGTGAGCTGGCAAAGATGGTCATGGAGGCCTTCAACCTGCCCTGGGAGATGGCCTTCCAGAGCCGCTTTGGCAGGGGTGAGTGGCTTGGACCTGGCGTCCCGGAGATTTTAGAGAGGCTGAAATCGGAGGGTGTCAAAGAAGTCCTCGTTTACCCACTCAGCTTCCTCGTGGAGAACGTTGAGACGCTCTACGAACTGGATGTGGAGTACAGAAAGGTCGCCGATAGGCTCGGCCTGAAATACTATCGGGCCAAGCTCAACCACCATGATCCGATTTTAACTGAAGCCATCGGGGAGGTGATCGAGAATGCCGGTAACGGAAACTAAAAGATTGGAGGTGAATGATTTGGGGAGCTTCACGGATGCCTTTATAGCCTATATAATGGGTTTTGTCGGAGGGATTCCAATACTCCTCATGAAGGATTCAAACGACTTCATGAGGAAGCACGCTGCCTACTCGAGTGTCATGGGCTTCTTTGCGTGGTTAGCTTTTATGGCACTATGGCACATGCCAATAAACACTGAGTATCCTCATTTCGGGCCGGCAATGTACGTCGTCTACGCCTGGCTGGCTTACGCTGCCTTTGGCATCTGGAAGGCCGTTCGAGGAGAACTCTATAGGATTCCCGTCATTGAGCAGATAGCAGAAAAGCTCATTAAGGCCATTGCACCAGCTGTGTGAGGGGAAAATATGAGAAGGGTCCTTCCACTGATGATACTACTGCTAGTTTCTCTTTTGCTCCCTCATGTTCATGCCGAGAATCCAAACACCTTCATGGAAAAGTTCATTGAGGCATTTAACACGGGGGACTACTCGCTCATAGAGCCTTACATGAGTGAGGATCTTAAAAATCAGTTTACAAGGGATTACTTCTCTCAGATACGGAATTTCACCCTGGACAACTACGGGAGGCTGAATGACTACGAACTGACCTCCAACACTACTGAAGGTGACCTTCAGAAGTTCGAGTACACGATCCACTGTGAAAAGGGCTCTTTCCCCGTTCTCTTAGCTTACAAGGACGGCCAGCTTGTTGGAATAGCCCTTGGCATTAAGGCAAGGCCCAACCC
>JALTCK010000012.1 GCA_027074805.1 Thermococcus sp.
TTATTTATCTCTAAAAATTTTTGAAAATCTGCGTTTAATATTAATTTTCTTAGACAGTGTACATACTAATACATAGGAAGGGTTTTAACCCTTTTAAATCAAGAGCCCCGGGGGACGTTCAGTGGCTAGAATGGAAGGACTTGTTGTCAAAAGGGTTATGGTCCATGATGTGGAAGGGATCCTCCCCTACTTGGGGGGCCGGATGCAGTTGGTCTCGGGGAATTGTATAGAAGAGGTTCTCTTTGCCGCGTTGCTGAGTGTTAGGGCATTTGAAAGAAAGACCAACCGGGCGAGAACCCTGGGGGGAGAGCTCCTCCTAAGACTTGCCGGCACACACCAAATTAGGGAGGCAATAAAGCTTAGAGGCGCTGGTACTGGCCCCTGTTACCTCGTCGTTTTCGGGTCTGATGAAGAAGCCAGGCGTCTTATTCGAAGGTTTGGTATGGAGAAATTGGAGCCAGAGCACTGCGATGAAGCAAAACTCAAGTCCCTCATGGAGAAAGCGGCCCTTGTAGAGACTCTGTAACCTCAGGTTCGGGATAGCTTTATAAAAGATCCCCAATCAACATTGAGCCGTCAAGGTGATGCTCATGAAATACCGAAAGAGGAAGTACTTCCTGGCCGGGAGAATAAATCTGATTCAGCGTTCTAAGATAAGGGAACTCTTCGAAAAGGCATCAAAAATGAAGGATGTTATATCCCTGGGCATTGGGGAGCCGGATTTTGAGACCCCCACGGTTATAAAGGAAGCCGCTAAGAGGGCTCTCGATGAAGGATACACCCACTACACACCCAATGCGGGAATTCCAGAGTTCAGGGAGGCTATAGCGGAGTACTATCATGAATCCTATAGTGTTAACGTTGATCCCTCGAACATAATTGTCACCGCCGGCGCATATGAAGCCACTTATCTCGCTTTTCAGTCCCTCCTAGAGGCTGGAGACGACGTTATAATTCCTGATCCGGCTTTTGTGTGCTATGTTGAAGATGCCAAAATAGCTGAGGCTGGAATCCTCCGCATTCCTCTCAGGGAAGAGAACAAGTTCAGAATCGATCCGGACGAACTCGTTGAAATGATAACAAAACGCACAAGGATGCTCGTCATGAACTATCCAAACAATCCAACGGGCGCCATCCTTGACAAAAAAAGTGCTAGGGCCATTGGGGAAATAGCGGAGGACTACAACATTTACATCTTAAGTGACGAGCCCTACGAACATTTCCTGTATGAGGGAGCCAAGCATTATCCTATGATAAAGTACGCTCCGGATAATACAATCCTAGCCAATAGCTTTTCCAAGACGTTTGCTATGACGGGCTGGCGTTTGGGCTTCACAATTGCTCCTGTCCAGGTTATAAGAGACATGATAAAGCTCCACGCCTACGTCATTGGCAACGTCACCTCCTTCGTTCAGATCGCTGGTATAACTGCCCTCCGGGACAAAAGGAGCTGGGAAGCCGTGAGGAAAATGAGGGAAACCTATGACGAGAGGCGCAGGTTGGTTATAAAGTATCTTTCAAAGATGCCTCACATAACTCCCTTCAGACCCAAGGGGGCGTTTTACATCTGGGTTAAGATAGACCCGGATCTTGGTATGAGCAGCGAAGACTTCGCCGAGTGGCTCCTCGAGGCCGCAAGGGTCGTCGTCATCCCGGGAACGGCCTTTGGAAAGCACGGTGAGGGTTGGGTGAGGATAAGTTACGCCACCAAGAAGGAGCAGCTGACAGAGGCTTTGGAGCGCATGCACGCAGCACTTTCAAAGATTTGATCATGCTTGAAGGTTGGATTGTAGGCTTCGGGGGATCCTCTTTATCTTTCATACTATCTTTTTATCAATGCTTGGAGTTTTGTGCAGGCATGTTTCTTACAGAGCCGCACGTGTGGAGGGAAAGTATTCTAGACGGAACTCCATCCGAGAGGGGTTTTTGTAAATAGATTTGGAAAATAGTTGGAATTATTCCTTCATCCGTTAAGGAGGTTGAACGGGGCTGAAACTTTGCGCAAGCAAAGTTTCTGTGGTGGGCCCGCGGGGATTCGAACCCCGGACCTCCACCTTGTAAGGGTGGCGTCATAACCGTCTAGACCACGGGCCCGCCCGAGATAAGAGAAGGGAGGGACGTTATAAAATTTTCTACTTCTCAATGCCCCTCCTTACCTTCACGGCTAAGCCGTTCTGAAAGATACTGAGTTCCTCGCCGTTGAGCAATGTCTGCCCGGTAGCGAGGAGTTCATCACGCTTGTTCACAACCAAAACTTCATCGTAGGGCCTTATCCCTGGGTCGGCGTCTATGACGAACTTGGCAAAGACGTTCTTGCCTTTCCTCGCGAAGGGTTCAGCCTCTTCGTTGACAATAACTCTCATCTTCGGGAAAGGGAGGACTTCATGGAGCCTCTTTGCTCCCTCTATTCCGAGGGTTAACAGACCGTCCTCAGCTCTGAAGGTTGCGAGGTGTTTGCCCTTCGCTTTTATCTGTCTCGGCATTCCCGTCTTCCTTGAGAGCTCGACAAAGGAGTCTTTGAAAGCCTCTCCGCCCCCTTCACCGAACTGGTACTCGGCTATGGCCATGATGTACTCCCTCACATCCCCTTTTCTCGGCTTCTCTATGGTGAACTCCTCCTCGCCCTCGCTCTGGGCGAAAGGATAACTCAGGCTGAGATACTTTGGAATTTCGCCGAATATGGGGTGGTTTATCATTTCTGGGAACTTCTGAGCAATGCGTTCGGCTCTTTCCTTGGCTCGGTGAACTATCGGCCAGAGCATGGCTTCTTCGCTAACTTTGAAGAAGGCACTCGCCTTGCTCACAGGCTCGTTCTTTTCAAGGTAATCTATGTACTCTAACAATCTTTTATAAGCCGAATAGAGCTTTGGATGGCTTCTTGCCCTCTCGTCTACGAGCTCCCATAGGGTTCCCTCTTTTATTGACTGTTTTACCCGGTTGAGTTCCTCACGGATGACCCACAGGTTGTGTATTGCCAGGAGTCTCGCCCTTTCTTCCTTCGGCATCTCCCTGAGTTCCTGCGGTGTGTAGCGTGAGCACACCGGGCAGGAGCATGGGAAGTACTCGAGCTCGTCCAGACGTTTAGTCCCTTCAGGCGTTAGGTAGCGGTCGTCCTTTGCATAGAGTGCGTAACTCGCTGAGTCAAAGAGGTCAACCCCCATCGTGACCGCCAAGGCAAATATCATTGGATGGCCTGCTCCAAAGAGATGAACTGGTCTGTCTGGTCTCAGGCCAAGCTTTGAGGCTATCACTACATCAACCAAATCGCGATAGCGGTAGCTCTCCATAAGTGGAACTACTGCGCCGATCGGGTGTATCTCGAAGTTCATATCGCTCAGCTTTTTGGCCGCGTACGTCCTTAGGTCTGGATAGGTGGACCCCTGTACGGCTGCGTTCATTGCCATTCTCTTTATTTCTGCGGCCTCCTTTGCCCGCTCAAGAGTTATCTCAAGGTCTCGGGCCGCCTTCTCTCTGGGCTCGTCGGGAGGGGTGGGGATGTCTAGGAAGGTTCCTATGTCAACGCCAATTTCTTCTTGGAATCCGATTATCTCGCGGTTTGTAACCTTAATCTCACCATAGCGCATCAGCTGGAAGGAGCCGGAATCAACTTCCACGATGCCATCATAGTCGAGGAATCTGTGAATTCCAGACTCAAGAGCTTTCTCTCTGAGTTCGGGTGTCTTGTAGATAATGTACGAGTTCGTGATTATCATCCCAAAGCCCATCTCCTTCAACTCTTTAGGCGTCACAATAAGTTGCTTTGGATTGACCACGGGCATTATCGCCGGCGTTTCAACTGTTTTCCCGTTAACGGTCAGTTTTCCAATCCTGCCGGATGCGTCTCTCGCCTTAACCTCGAACCTGAAATCACTCATAGTTCTCACCTTGAGAAGTTTTGGTGCTCTTTCTTAAAAGCCTGCCGAGAAGAGCTTTATTAGGAAGAAAGTGAGAACCCCTGCGAAGAGAGGCGCCCTTATCCAGCTTTTTACAATGTCCAGGAGGAGACTTTTGTTGACTCTCTCTCCCTTGTAAAGGCCAAGACCGCTTATGGCACCGACTATTGCCTGGCCGGAGCTAACGGGGAGCCCGAGGAGGTTTGCAGAGCTCACCGCTATCGCTGCACCGAACTGGCTGGAGAAGGCGGAAGTTGGTCCAAGGGGTGATATATTCTTTCCTATTGTCATCATGACCTCCCTGCTAAAGGTAAGGGTTCCGAATGCCATCGTAAGGGCTATGAAGACGTTTGGGTTGCTCAGTGAGGCGCTTTGGGATAGTCCTATGACGTTTCCCAATTCATTCGTCCCAAGGTTGAAGGCGGAGTACGCAGATGCTAGGAAGACGAGCCATTTCTGAGTGAGTTCGAGGTTTTTGAGTCCCTTTATCCTCCCCAAGAGTGGCTTGTAGAGCTTGTATACCCCTATCGCTAGGAAAGCAGCGAGAACAGGTGAGAGAACCCACGCCGAAACAATTCTGGCTATTGTGGCCCAGTCCACCGGGAGGCCGAGGGCTAAGGAGGAACCTACTAAGGCACCTATTATAGATTGGGTGGTGGATATTGGTCGCCCCCAAAGGCTCGCTAGGGTGACGGCGGAGGCTGCGCTAAAAAGGACTAGGGATATTTGAATGGGAGTCATGCCATCCGCTAACTTGGTTACGGTTCCTGAAACAGCCGAGTGCCCGATAACAGCCCCGATGGTCGTGAAGACTGCTATCAACAACACGGCCCTTTTGAAGCCAATAACACCTGAACCGACTGCGGTACCAACAGCCTTTGCACTGTCGTTAGCCCCAACTGCCCATGCCATAAAGAACGCCGCTGAGAGTGCTTCCATCATAGGCATCACTATAGTTTACGTGTTTGTCAATAGTCTATATAGTCTATGGAGTGCGGGTTTGTGCATCTTAAAAGCTTTTTCCCTCATATTTTGCCGGAGAGCTTCGTCCCGTAACCGTAGAGGTGGAGCGAGAGGTAGAAGACTGCCAGAAACCAAAGGATGATCGGAAAGAGCAGAGCATTCCTGAACTTTCCGCCTTCCACAGCGGTGGACACGAGCATTGTCAGGGCTTCGAAGCCCCACCAGAGTAGAAGGACCCACCAGAAGTTAGTGAAGAGAAGTAGTGGTGGGAGAAGGACGTCGAGAATGGCTATTACATCCGAGAGGAGCATGAAGCCCCAGTCCTTTGTGAAGCCCCCTCCCATCTTTTCTATGTCTCCGAGGATCCAACGCTTCCTCTGGCGCCACAGCTCTCGGAGAGTCCTGGGCATCTCCGTCCATACCCTGGCTTTGGGCGCGTAGACAACCTTTCCGAATTCCTTGACGGCTTTGGTTGTCGCATAGTCCTCTACGATATCCTCGACGAAACCGCCTATCTTCTCTAGAGCCTCCCGTTTGAAAGCTGAGATAGGCCCAGGGGCGAGGCTGAGGTCGTCTAACTCTTTGGCTCTCCTGAACATGGCTATTCTGAGGTGTTCCAAGTCCTGTATGAGTTCGGGAATGCTCCTCCCCATAACCCTTACCTGTCCACCTACTCCAAGAACTTCCTCTGAGTAAAAGCGTCTTACAAGTTCCCTGAGGGCGTTTCTCTCTAGGAAACTGTCTGCATCGGTCAGTGCTATTATATCACCGCTGGCGAGCATCAGTCCGGCGTTCAGAGCACCGGCCTTTCCTCTGTGCTCAATCCTTATGACCTTTAGGCGAGAATCGCTTACAGAGGAAGCTCTCTCGTAGGTCTCGTCTTCGCTGCCGTCGTCAACGACTATCACCTCGAGATTGGTGTAATCCTGCTTCAGAGCGGCATTTATTGCTCTCAAAATATTTCGTCCCTCGTTGTAGGCAGGGATGATAAGACTGACCTTTGGCTCCCACTCTTTCGTGGGATGGGGCTTCCTTAAGCTCAGAAGGTAATTGAGGAAGAAGTAGCCGTCCCAGAGAATGATAGGGAGGAGCAAGAGGAGTTGCTTCATGTGTGTAACTCACGGTGGGAATTTTTAAGGATGTCGTCAACGCCTTTATAAACCTTAGTGAGGGAAATTAGCTGCTTTCTTCAAGCCTATACTTTACCACGTAGCGACCGTGCTCGAAATCGTCCTCCTCCGCCTTCACAACCTCTACGGGTTCGATCTTGAGGCCAAAATCGAGAGCTTCCCACTTGATATCGTCGAAGTAGTCGTACAAACCGCAGGTAGCGCAGAAGGATCCCTCAAACTCCACCACAACCTCGTTTTCTTTTGCTTCCACGATTCTTGCCTTGGCCTCACTGCCATGTAGCCTGTTGAACTCCTCAAGCACTCTCTCAAGCGTCCCCATCTTCTCACCGATTTAAGTTCTTATCTAGTACTTAAAAAGTTTGTCTAAGAAACCGAATAGTTTAAAAATCCAAAAGAGAGAACCGGGAGTGATGGCGAGAAAAAGGATAAGGTGGGCGAGAAAGGAGTACAGCGATGAAGAGATATTCTCCATTCTCAGCGAGCCGGTTAGAGAGTGGTTTAAACGAAAGTTCGGAACCTTCACTCCTCCCCAGCGTTACGCCGTTCTGGAGATCCACAGAGGGGAGAACGTTCTTATTTCTTCTCCAACTGGCTCTGGAAAGACCCTTTCGGCCTTTCTATCGGCAATAAATGAGCTTATACTCCTAGGCAGAGCCGGGAAGCTCGAGGATAAAATCTACGTCATCTACGTTTCACCCTTAAGGGCCCTAAACAATGACATAAAGCGCAACTTGGAGGGGCCTCTTGCGGAAATAATAGAGGTTGCGAAGAATCTCGGCTACGACTTACCTGAAATTCGCGTTGGAATAAGGACGAGCGATACCTCGAGCTATGAAAAGAGCAAGATGCTGAAGAAACCACCACATATTCTCATAACCACTCCTGAGAGCTTAGCAATATCTCTAAACGCTCCCAAGTTCCGCGAGAGGCTGAAGACTGTGAGGTACCTCATCATCGACGAGGTGCATGCTTTGGCGGAGAACAAGCGCGGAACTCACCTTGCCTTAAGCGTTGAGAGGCTCCAGGAGATGGCTGACGAGAAGTTCGTCAGAATAGGCCTCAGCGCCACCATACATCCGCTTGAAGAAGTGGCGAAGTTCGTCTTTGGTTTCGATGACGAGGGCAATCCAAGGCCGGGTCTCATAGTTGATGTAAGCTTTGCCAAGCAGACCGAAATCAGAGTGGAGAGTGTTGTCGATGACCTAATTTACACCCCAGCGGGAGCTCTCAGCGACGCTCTTTATTCTAGATTGGCGGAGCTTATAAGGAAGCACAGAACGACTTTAATCTTCACAAACACAAGGAGCGGTGCTGAAAGGGTCGCTTTCAACCTCAAAAAGCGCTATCCTGAGTTTGAGGGTCTGATAGAAGCCCACCACTCGAGCCTCTCTCGCGAGGTTCGGCTGGACGTTGAGGAAAAGCTGAAGAGAGGTGAGCTTAAAGCTGTTGTCACTTCAACAAGTTTGGAGCTCGGGATTGACATCGGTACGATAGACCTGGTGGTTCTAATAGGATCTCCAAAAAGCGTTAACAGAGCTTTGCAGCGCATCGGAAGGGCCGGCCATAGGCTTCACGAGGTCAGCAAGGGAGTTATTCTTGCCCTCGACAGGGATGACCTGGTCGAAGTTACAGTGTTAGCGCACAACGCGAGGAAAAGAAGGCTTGATCGCGTTAGAATCCCTAAGAACCCGCTTGATGTCCTTGTTCAACACCTCCTTGGAATGGCCCTCAACAAGGTCTGGGAGGTTGAAGAGGCCTATCGGGTGGTGAGAAGGGCATACCCCTACCGTGATCTTCCGTTCGAAGATTTCATTAGTGTTTTGAAGTATTTGGCCGGGGATTACTTGGGTCTGGAGGAGAGAAAGGTATATGCCAAGATATGGCTTGAGGATGGGCGTTTTGGACGTCGCGGAAAGATGACGAGGGCGATCTACTACATGAACACTGGGACGATTCCGGATGAGGCCAAGATAAGGGTTTACACAATGGACAAGCAGATGATAGGAACGGTCGAGGAGGAGTTTGCAGAAAGGTTAATGCCCGGCGACATCTTCGTTCTGGCTGGAAGGACCTATGAGTTCGTCAAGAGCAGGGGGAACAAGATTTATGTCATCCCACGAGAGGGAGCAAAACCGACAATACCGGCATGGTTCTCGGAGATGCTCCCCCTCAGCTTCGATTTAGCCCTTGATATCCAGCGCTTCAGGCGCGAGGTCAGGGGTTTGCTTGGTAGGAGAGACGCAGTGAATAGGCTCGTAAAGAAGTATGGGATAGACGAGAGGGCCGCGAGGGCCATACTGGCCTATTTCGAGGAGCAGGCTAAATATTCAGTCATTCCTGATGATGAGACGGTCCTAGTTGAGGTGGTCAAGAGTGAGAAAAGGAACGAGTATTTCTTCCACACCCTTATTGGGAGAAGGGCCAATGATGCGCTGAGCAGGGCTTTTGCCTATCTTGTGAGCAAGAGGAAGGCCTCTAACGTTGGGATAGCAATAAACGACAACGGTTTTGCCCTAATACTTCCGCCGGAAAAGGAGCTGAGTGAAGAGGAGATCAGGGAGCTCTTTGAGGTCGAGAACCTGAGGGAGATCCTTAAAAGGGCACTCGATAACACCGAGCTTCTCAAGAGGAGGTTCCGCCATGTGGCCAACCGTGGGTTGCTCATCCTGAGGCGTTACGTTGGGAGAAGCAAGCGCCTTGGCAGACAGCAGCTCATGGCAGTCTCACTCCTAAGAATCCTCAAGAAGAATTACCCGGATTTTCCTCTTCTCAGGGAGGTTTATCGTGAGATAATGGAGGACAAGATGGATGTCGAGAAGGCGGAACTCTTTCTGAGCTGGGTGAAGGGAGACAAGATGAAGGTGGTTGTGATGAAGCACGTCCTTCCAAGTCCCTTTGCGTTCAACCTCGAAGCTATAGGCTCAAGTGATGTTGTGCTAATGGAAGACAGGAGGGAGTTGATAAAGGCGTTACACAGAAAAATAATGGCAATGATAGAGGCTAAAACATCCTGAGTATCTCGTCGGTGTTGACAACGACTCCCTCTGAAGTTATCGTGTAAGGCCGTAGGGCATCGTCGAAGCTACTTCCTCTGAATTTTGTGATCCTAATCCCCCTTGCCACCCTTCCGTTCACTTCAAATCTTCTGAGTTCGATGACACCGTGAACAAGGTATTCCTCGACGTCGCACTTTTCCATCTCTGAGGTGAGTATCGTCGTCACTCTCAGGCGGTGCATTGTCTTTATGAATTCCAGGAAGAGGCGTCTGTACTCTATTTCATCCCTTGTCGTAAGCTTCACCATTGTGAGAGGATCTATAACGAGTCTCTGGAAGCGAAGGCTTATGAATTGTGTCTTTATTGTTTCCATCATTTTGTCGAAACCCTTGGCAAAGGACTCGAACATAGAGTCCATCAGAACGTAGGTGTCAGTCGCTGGGGTGGCATCAATAAGAACAAAGTTGGGATCTTCGAGGCTGAATCCGAGCTTGGGCATGTCCTGCTTCAGGTTTTCCACGGGTTCCTCAAGGGTCACGTACAGCACCTTTTCTCCCCTTGCAACCCCCGCCATGGCGAAGTGCATGGCCAGCGTAGTCTTTCCCGTACCGGGCGCTCCCTTAATGAGATATACTCTTCCCGGGATCAGCCCGCCTTGGAGCATTGTATCGAGACCTTGGACTCCTGTGGAGATTCTTATTTCACTCATCCTAGCCCCTCTAATACTACGATCTCCTCCGTTAATAATCTTTCGAAAGTGGAAACTTTAATAAGTCTTAAGTGGTGTTTTCTACGATGAATGTCCGGAGTAGGAGATTGTTGGCAGGTTTAGGGGTCGTAGTAGTGTTTTTTGTTACGTTCAGTCTTGCACTTTATGAGAGTGGGTATACTCTCGTTGGTTACTTTCCCTCCAAGAGCATGGACGCCAAACGCTACGCTCCACTCATATACACCCCTCCCGGCGACGAGCCAGAACTGGTTCTCTACATGTACAATAAGACCACTGGCTCCATAACCTACTATTTCATTTGGAGTGGTGAATACACGGGTAGAGGCATTCTGGATCGTCTCTATGAATACGTGAGGTCCCTGTTTTATGGTTCTTCTGCGGACGTCGAACCTATTAACGTCTATCCGTCCAATAGAAGCATTTCCTTCGAGACGTCTGGTCACAAAAGGGTGTGGGCAACGTTCTCTGGAACCGTGTGCAACTATGACGATGTTTATGTTCCTCACTGCACCGTCAATGGAACTCACGTTAAGGTCTACGTGCTTACATGGAACCATCTGTTCACACTAGAACCCCAGAGTAGTACTTACCCTGTGTTGATTAAGGTGAAGCCTATGAGCCCCACCGACTACATCAGGTACAGTGTTGGTAGAAGAGGAGAGAGCATAAGAGAAGGCGTTTTGAAAGCTCTTATCGCAGCAACCCTCTCGACGATTCTGGTGGCGGTTGGCTCTTGGTACTATCTTGGAAAAAGAAAGGGATTGGAAAAACTTAGGAAAAAACTCAGGAAAGAGTCCTAAGCACGAATGCCAGAAGGTCTGCTAATTCTCTCGCCCTAGTTTCTGGTGAAGCTCCCATGTGTCCGCTTTTTGTCTCGACCCTAAGGTAGACGGGTGCTCCGACTTCTTTCAGCCTCATGAAGAACTTGAGAGCATGGGCTGGATGAACGCGATCATCGTGGAGTCCGGTGTAAATCAGAGTTGGCGGGTATTCTTTGTTTGGGTCAACGTTGTGGTAGGGGCTGTACTTGAGAAGGAACTCTCTGTCTTTGGGGTCGTCAGGGTTGCCGTACTCTGGAACCCAGACGCTACCGATGTAAAGCTTATGGAACCTTAGCATGTCGATGACGGGGTAACCTATAAGGGCTGCGTCCATGAGGTCTGGTCTCTGAGTAAGAGTTGCTGAAATTAACAGCCCCCCGTTACTCCTCCCCCATGCTGCCACTTTGTAACCTTCGCCTTTGAGATTCTCAATAACTGCGATGAAGTCGTCAAAGACGTTCCCCTTGTTATCCCTCATTCCGGCGCGATGCCACTCCTCGCCGTATTCACTCCCACCGCGCAGGTTGGCCATGCCAAAACTTCCACCCCTCTTTATGAATGGGATGACCTGGGGGAAGAACCGTGGGGTTAACGATATGTTGAAGCCGCCGTATCCAAATATCCAGACCCTTTTCTCATCCCTCTCGCCTTTCACGTGGAAGTAGTGGATTTTCGTTCCATCCTTCGAGACCGCGAAGTCCTCCTCGACTCTGAAGTCGCCTTCAACT
>JALTCK010000013.1 GCA_027074805.1 Thermococcus sp.
GTGGAGAAGATGGGCGGAAAGAAGGAATGGCTCGACATGTACAGGAAGAGGAGCGAGATGATACGCGAGGGTGTCAAGGAGATGGGCCTTGGAGTCCTGGCCGAGCCCGGCTACGAGAGCCCGACGATTACGGCTGTTGTCGTCCCCGAGGGGATGAAGGGCGTCGACGTCTACAACGCGATGCGCGAGCGCGGCTTCGAGCTGGCCAAGGGCTACGGAAGCGTCGCCGAGAAGACCTTCAGGATTGGAAACATGGGCTACATGACCTTCGAGGACATCGAGGAGATGCTCGCCAACCTGCGCGAGGTCGTTGAGAGCCTCAGGAAATGATGTTGCACCTGTAACATCTCCTTTTCCTCTTGCTTTTTCTGTTACAAAAGTTATAAATTCTCGCGCCCAACTTCCGTTTTTGGTGATACCATGAAGGCAGTACTGGCCTATTCGGGAGGTCTTGACACCTCAGTCATACTCAAACTCATGCAGGAGAGGCTCGGTGCGGAGGTCATAACCGTCACCGTTGATGTCGGCCAGAAGGACGACTTCAAGGCGATAGAGGAGAAGGCTTACAGGTTTGGGGCACTCAAGCACTACCACATAGATGTTAAAGAGGAGTTCGCCGAGAAGTACGTTTCACAGGCGATAAAGGCGAACGGGTTGTACGAGAAGGCCTACCCCCTTGCCGCCGCACTCGCGAGGCCCCTCATTGTGGAGAAGCTCGTCGATGTCGCCAAGAAGGAGGGAGCCGATGTCATAGCTCACGGGTGCACTGGTAAAGGAAACGATCAGGTGCGCTTCAACCTCGGAATTCAGGCACTATCTCCCGAGACCCCGATAGTTCAGCCCGTTATGGAGTGGGAGCTCAGCAGGGACTGGGAGATGAATTACGCCAAAAAGCACGGCATGCCTGTAAGCGAGAAGATATACAGCATCGACGAAAACATATGGGGCAGGAGCATAGAGGGCGGAATCCTGGAGGATCCTTTCGCTGAACCGCCGGAGGAGATATTCGAGTGGACGATTTCTCCGAACTTCGCTCCGGACGAACCAGAATACGTTACCATAGACTTCGAGAACGGAGTTCCGGTTGCACTCAACGGGGAACCCATGGAGCTCCTCGATATCGTCGTCAAACTCAACGAAATAGCTGGAGAGCACGGCGTTGGGAGGATAGACCACATAGAGGACAGGACCGTCGGAATAAAGAGCAGGGAAATTTACGAGGCACCAGCAGCTGTAACGCTCGTCAAGGCCCACCACGACCTCGAGAAGCTGACACTGACCAAGTGGGTCCTCGAGTTCAAGGACATGGTGGACTCAAAGTGGAGCTGGCTCGTCTATACCGGCCTCTGGTTCGAGCCCCTTCGCGAGGCCCTCGATGCCTTCATCAACGAGGTCGAAAAGGATGTAAACGGCACCGTCAAGGTCAAGTTCTGGAAGGGCAACGCGACGGTGGTCGGAAGGGAGTCAGAAAACGCCCTCTACTCAAAGGAGCTGGCAACTTATGAGAAGTTCAGCACCTTCGACCAGAAGCTGGCGAAGGGCTTCATAGACCTGTTCGGAATGCAGAGCGTCTTAGCATACAACCTCAAGACCGCCCAAAAAGTCTCCAACCTCGAAGGCGTGAAGACCCTGGTCAAGAAGGTCAGTTAGGTGGTCCCATGTACCGCGAGGCCCTCCTTGGAGGCATAGACCATAAGGCCCTCTCCTACATCTCCTCAATGGAGGAGGACAGGGAGCTTGTCGGCGAGGTCATAGAGGCATTGCTGGCCCACCTTGAAGAGCTGAAAGAAGCGGGTCTAATCGACGAGGAGAAGGCCGATGCAATAGCCTCCGAGCTGAAAAATATTCTCGAGAACCCATCCCCTCTCTTCGAGGTTGATGCCGAAGACGTTCACGAGGCCGTAGAAATCATCCTCCGACAACGCCTGGGTCCCATCGAAGGCCACCTCCCCCTGGGAAAGAGCAGGAACGACCACGTCGCGGCAGCGCTGAGGCTTAAGACCAAGAGGCTCCTGACCGAACAGCTCAGAGAGATCATAAAACTCCGCTTCGTCCTCCTCGAGAGGGCCGAGAGTTACGTCAACGTTCCAATGCCGGCCTTCACCCACCTCCAGCCGGCTCAACCTTCCACCTTCGCCCACTACATCCTGGCGATAGAAGAGGGGTTGGCTGACTACACCCGGGCCCTTCTGACGGCCAGGGAGATAGCAGATCGCTCCCCGCTCGGCGCCGGTGCAGTAGGGGGGACGAGCGTGCCCCTCCACAGGGAGAGGCTTGGTAGGAGCCTGTTTTCGGACACAGTCGTGAACACCATCTACTCCACTTCATCCCGCGACTTTCTTGCGGTAGCGTGCTCAATAGACGCTTCGCTCTCGGTCTTCATCTCGAGGATCGCCGAGGACTTCGTCGTGTTTTCAACCCCTAACTTCGACTATCTGGAGCTGCCGAGCGAGCACTTGGCGACCAGTAGCATGATGCCCCAGAAAAGGAACCCCGCCACTATGGAGGTCGCACGCGCATGGGGCGGGGAGGCGATAGGGCATCTAACGGCGCTCCTCACAATTCTAAAGGGGCTCCCCACAGGCTACAACCTCGACATGCAGGAGGCCAACAAGCACGCCTTTGCAATTCTAAAAGGCACCCTCGAGACTCTCGCAATCCTACGGGACGCCCTTTCAAAGGCAAAACCAAAGGAAGACAGCATGCTGAGAGACTCCACGGTGTTCCCGATCATGGCGACGGACATAGCTGAGAGGGTGAGCCTCTCGACGGGCAGGCCATACCGAGAGGTCTATTCGGAGATAGCAGGCATCATAGGGCAGAGCAGGAGCGTGGAGGAGTTCTACAAGAAGGTCCGGGAGGTATACGGCATAGATGCCGGGCTTGAGGGGAGCCTTAAAAAACCGGTTATGGGCTCACCCAACCCGGAGAAGGTCCTTGAGGCCATAGGGCTGGCAAAAAAGAGGCTTATTGAAGATTCCAAGGTGGTGGGTTAAATGAAAATTGGAATAAGCTACTCCATACTTCGAGAGGAGGAGCGGCTCCTGAAGAGGGCCGCCGGAGACTTCGGGGAAGTCCTCATGCTCCACGAGGATGAGCTTACCTTCCCCTCAAATTACGACCTTGATGTGGTTATAATCAGGAACGTGAGTCACTTCAAGGCCCTCTACGCTGCAAAGCTCTTCGAGAGCGAGGGTGTTCCAACGGTTAACCCCTTTGGAATCATTCTCGAGGCGGGGGATAAGCTCTTCGCGAGTTTAAAGCTCTCAAAAAGGATTCCCGTTCCGGAGTGGAGG
>JALTCK010000014.1 GCA_027074805.1 Thermococcus sp.
CTCGGAAGGACAGGAACTTCCTCAGGTCGTCCTCCCTGAAGTACGCCGCCGAGACCGCGAACTCAAGGCCAACCTTGGCCGTCACGACTATTTTGTCACCCGGCTTCGCGAGCGGGAGCTTGAGCTCGTCCTTTTTAACAAGCCCCATCGCGGTGGTGGTTGCTGTGGGCTCTGAAACGCTCGGGTAAACGCCGGTGTGGCCGCCGGCTATCGAGCCCCCGTACTTGAGGCACTCCTCGTGGAGGTCTCCCATTACTGTTCTAAGGAATTCCCGGCTCGTGCCTGGGGGGAACAGAAGGTCAACCACCAGCCACCTTGGTCTGGCCCCAAAAACTGCCACATCGCTCGCGGCGAAGTGATAGGTGAAGAAGCCAAATGTTTCAGCCGGAACTCCAAGCGTTGGGTCTGTGGCGACAACGAAGTAGTGTTCTCCGTCGTATTCCAGAACGGCCGAATCGAAGCCCTCCCTCGGCCCGTAGACTACTGTAGCGTCCTCAATGCCGAGGTTCGGAAGGATTACCTCCTTCAAAACCTCGTTCCTCAGCTTTCCCAGCGGCAGTTCCATCCTACCACTTCCAGACTGCTATCGTGACGTTGTCCCTAGTCACACCAAGGGCCCTCTCCAGCAGTTTGAACGCTATCTCGCGGGCGCTTCCGCCCTTTAAGAGTTCCTCTATCTCCTTCCAGCGAACGTAGTCGTGGAGGCCGTCCGTGTCCATCAGGAGAACGTCGCCCGGCTTTGCCATCCAGCGGTACAGGTCGACGCGGAGGGGCTTCCTCCCGCCGATGGCGCTGGTTATGTAGTTTGATGCAGGGTGCCCGAAGGCTTCCTCCTCCGTTATATGGCCCTCCTCTATGAGTCTCTGAACGAGGGAGTGATCGATTGTTCTGGCGATGGTTTTGCCCCTTCTTATCAGAGCTGCCCTGCTGTCTCCTGTGTTGGCCACGAAGACCTCATTACCTCGTATTATTGCGGAAACCAGCGTTGTCCCCATTCCCATCCTTTCGCCAACGGCGTTCTCGATTATCTGGGAGTGGGCAAGCTCGTGGGAGAGCCTCAGGAGGAACTTCAGGTCGAGCCAGTCCATTCCAGTCCTGTAGTTCTTCCTGATAAAACCCGTGACGGTTTCAACAGCCATTTCAGATGCGACCTCACCCGCGGCGTGTCCGCCCATGCCGTCTGCGACCGCTATGTAGTAGGCATCACTGAGCTTGACGGCGGCATAGTTGTCCTCGTTGTTCCCCCTCGCCCCGATGTGTGTTAATGCGCACAGGTTGGGGGTGCACGTAACCTTCATGTCATCACCGTTCAAAAATTCGAGACCCTCATTTAAACCTTTCAACCACCCTCTCAACCTCGCGAAGCGTTTCATCGTCGCAGTCCCAGCACATTATCTCGAAGCTCGGCACCCTAACGCTCACGCGGACCTTTCTCCTCCTCGCTATCCTGCTGACCTCGTAGTTCACCCTGTGGGCAAGCTCCATGAGTTCGGGCGTCACAATCTCCTCGCGGTCGATGTACTGGAGAGGGCAGCCCTCGCGCCACTGCCTCCTCCTCGCGTGCTCGTACATGCGGTAGGGCCTTATTCCAGCTTCTTCCGCGAGCCTTTCAACCTCCTCTGCGGTGTACTTTATCAGGGGCCTTAGGATGGGCACCCCGATCTTCGGGAGGCCGCAGAGCCTTATGTCAGTCTTGCACTGGTCGAGCAAGGCCCCGATTATCTTGTCGTTGGCGTTGTCGCCCTTAGCTAAAACATCAAAGCCGTTGTTGATGGCGAACCACTTTGCGTTCCAGAGCATCACCTTCTTGCAGTTGATGCAGACCGGCCCCTTTCTCCCGGTTGCCTCGCGGAGGAGACTGTCCGTTATGTCCACAAGGAAGTGCTCCACGTTGAGCTTTCTGGTGAACTTCATCGCCCAGTTCAGGGTTTCCCTCCAGCTCCAGCGGTGGAAGAAGGTGAGTGCGGAAACATCTAGACCGGCTTCCTTCAGGAGGTAAAGGGCGAGAGAGCTGTCCTTCCCGCCCGAGAAGAGGACGAGGATTTGCTTATCCTGGAGTCCGAGTTTTGTAGAGAAGTTCCTTATCTCCTCAATGGCATCGTTGAGGGTGGACATGGGAGAAAATAAGGAGGGAGGCTTAAAAAACTACCCTCAAACCTTTTCGAGCCACTGCTCAGCCAGGTCTCCAACAATGGGGAACTTGTAAAGTTCGCCGTTGTAGGCCTTGAGCATGCCCAAGATCCAAAGGACGAGTCCAAGAATCCACAGGAGAGCATTTATCAGAGTCCCAATCACCGGGATAAAGCCGAAGATTATCTCCAGGATTGTGATTCCCAAAAAGGTTATCGTAGACTGCATGGCATGAAAACGGACGAAATGGCTCTCCTTTTCCACTATCAGGAATATAATCCCTGTAAGCCAACCGAGAACGTACGTCAGCAATCCTTCTACGTTTTCGTCCATGCCAAGGGAGGTCTTCTTAGGTGCCTCTGGTGGAACTTCTTCCATATTCATCACCTCAAGAGTTTACATTTAGAAGTTTGTACCAATACCCCTTAAATACGTTTCCCAGAAATCCCCTTCGGAATGCTGGAATAAAACTGAAGTCCTCTTTTTGAACTTCTCCAGTCTTTATTCGAACCACTGAGTTTTGTTAGGCTCACCAAAGCTTTTTAAAATGAGGTGCTGATTTAGAAACGGAATTAGGGAAGCCTAACGGTGATGAACATGGTTGTTCCATTATCATCCCTGAAGCCCGGGGAAAGGGGCGTCGTAGTAGACATCAGAGGTGGGCCCAACTTCAGAAGCAAACTTGTAGCAGTGGGGTTGACCCCGGGCGTAACAGTGCAGGTCGTGGAATCCTACGGCTATGGACCTATTATTCTCTACGTCGGCGGCACACGGCTTGCCGTGGGGAAGGGTATGGCCTCTCGAGTCTTCGTCCGGAAACTGTGAGGTGAGAGCATGGCAATGAGAGTCGTTGCCCTCGCAGGAAACCCCAACGTTGGGAAGACCACGATATTCAACGCGCTAACTGGGATGAGGCAGCACGTTGGAAACTGGCCGGGAGTTACAGTGGAGAAGAAGGAGGGTGTCTTCGAGTACAACGGAGAGAGATTTCTCGTCGTCGACCTTCCTGGCACCTATTCTCTCACCGCTCACTCCATAGATGAGCTCGTCGCGAGAAACTTTCTTCTCAACGGCAAGCCCGATGTTGTTGTAAACATCGTGGATGCAACGTCAATCCTCAGAAACCTCTTTCTCACGATGGAAATCTTTGAAATGGGCATTAAAAACGTTGTAATTGCTCTCAACAAGATGGATCTGGCGGAGAAGAAGGGCATCAAGATAGACGTTAAAAAGATGGGTGAAATCATGGGAGTTCCAGTGGTCCCAATGAGTGCCAAGGAAGGCATTGGTCTGAGGGAGCTCAAAGACATCATACACCGAGTCTCTCATGGAGAGATCTCTCCGGCCCCTATAGCTCCTAGATACGACCCGGAGGTCGAGAGGGAGATATCCCATATAAGCAATATCCTTTCCGAGACCGAACTCTCCAAGCGCTATCCCCTTCGGTGGCTTGCAATAAAGCTCCTACAGAGAGATGACGAGGTTATGAAACTCGTTCTTCGTTACCTTGGAGAGGAGAAGCTCAGGGAAATAATGACCCACATTGGGGAGGCGGAGGAGCGCTATGGTCGGGCCATGGACCTCATACTGGCAAGCCAGAAGTACGAATTCATAGATAATCTGATGCACAAGTTTATCAGGTACATGAAGAGTGAGGGGCCAAGCCTCACCGACCAGCTCGACAGGCTCTTAATACACCCTCTGTATGGCTTCATGACCCTAGCACTTGTCTTCTACGTCATCTTCAAGTTCGTGTTTGCCCTTGGCCTTCCACTTCAGAAAATACTGGGCGATGCTTTTTCATCCTTCGGAACGTGGCTCGCACCGCATATCTCTAGCGAAGTTCTTAAAGGTCTCATCGTGGATGGGATAATTAGCGGTGTTGGAACTGTATTAAGTTTCTTCCCCCTCGTATTCCTCCTATTCCTGTCCCTCTCAATTCTCGAAGACGTTGGCTACATGGCAAGGGTTGCGGTACTTATGGAGAAGCTCATGCGCAAATTCGGACTCCCCGGGAAGGCGATCATTCCTCTCATCTTGGGCCTGGGCTGTAACGTTCCAGCAGTAATGGCCACTAGGAGTTTGGACGATGAAAAGGACAGACTAGTGGCAATGTTCATTAATCCATTCATACCCTGTTCCGCAAGGCTCAGTGTTATTAGCTTCATAACAGCCGCCTTTTTTACCTCCAACCATGCACTGGTGGCAGTCAGCATATACCTGATTGCCATAGTTGTGGCACTTCTCTCGGCGAAGTTCGTAAGTTCATTTCTAGTTAAGGTAGAAGAGAGTCCCTTCGTTATTGAGCTCCCCGAATACCTCATACCAAGCTGGAAAACCGTCCTTCTACATTCCTGGGAGAGGAGTAAAGAGTTCGTCAAAAAGGCCGGCACCGTCATCCTGGTTGGCTCATTAGTTATCTGGTATCTGAGCAACTACCCAGTGCCCATGGGAGAAGGTAAGAGCTACGCCGAAAGGATAGGCATGTTTTTTGAACCCTACATGAGACTGATGGGCCTAGACTGGAAGGCTGCAGTTAGCCTGCTCTTCGGAATAATCGCCAAGGAGAACGTTATATCCACATATGGCATACTCTACGGCAGCGAAGGCGCACTGGTGGGTGTAATGAGCACCCTTCAGGCTTACGTCCTGGCGATAGTGACCACTCTTTACATCCCATGCATAGCGACGATCGCTGCCATAAGAATGGAGAGTAACTGGAAGTGGGCCGCCCTGGTAACGTTTTATATGATAACCATTGCGTCAATGATAGGCATTATCATATGGCATGTTGGGACGGCCTTGGGCTATTGAGGGGATTGCTATGGGAACACTTGAGGATGTCCTTCAATGCATCCTTGAAGGAAAGAGAGACCCTGAGGAGATTAGTAGAGAGCTGGGGATGAGCGTCCAAAAGGTAAAGGATGCCATCCAGATTCTCAAGAGCCTCGGCTATATAGAGGAGGTCGAAAAGGGCAGCGGAACCTGTTCTACGTGTCCTCTGAGGAAGGTCTGTGGGGGCTCCTGTCTCTTGCCCAAGGCCAAGGCATACCAGCTGACCAAGAAGAGTTTTTCACTTAAAGACCATTCCTAGTGATGCTATCTACGGATGTTTCACTGTCGGTTATATATTTTACAGCCGTAAAATATATAAACTGCCCTTTTCTAGATAGTAACGGGTGGTTGCAATGAAAGCTGTAATTCTTGCTGGAGGATTTGGAACGAGGCTTAGGCCAATCTCATCCACAAGGCCAAAGCCGATGGTTCCTGTTCTAGGGAAGCCGAACCTTCAATACATCCTAGAGAGGCTTGAGAAGGTTCCCGAGGTTGACGAGATAATTCTCTCCGTGCACTACATGCGCGGTGAGATAAGGGAGTTCATCGACGAAAAGATGGCTGATTACCCCAAGACCATAAAGTTCGTAAACGATCCAATGCCTCTTGAAACTGGAGGAGCTCTGAAGAATGTTGAAAAATACGTGAATGAATATTTCCTAGTAGTTTACGGTGACGTATTCACTAACTTCGACTATCGCGAGCTTATAAAAGCACACGAGGCAAACGAAGCCCTCATAACGGTGGCAGTGACAAAGGTGTACGATCCCGAAAGGTATGGTGTCGTAGAGACAGAAGAAGATGGAAAAGTTGTTCACTTTGAGGAGAAGCCCAAGCGTCCCAAGACAAACCTCGTCGATGCAGGGATCTACATCGTAAGCAAGAAGGTCCTTGAGGGGATTCCTGAGAACAAGGAAGTTTACTTTGAAAGAGAAGTTCTGCCAAAGTACGTATCAACTGGGGAGGTATATGCATACAAAATCCCGCGGGAGTACTATTGGGTCGACCTAGGAACTCCAGACGACCTGTTCTATGCCCATCAGATAGCACTTGACCAGATAGCCAAGGACAACGGATACTACACGATAAAAGAAGGCGCCGAGGTTCCGGAGGAGGTTGAGATACAGGGGCCGGTCTACATCGACGAGGGAGCCAAAATTGGACGTGGAGTCAAGATAAAAGCATACACCTATATCGGGCCAAACACCGTGGTTGAGGATAAGGCCTACCTGAAGAGATCAGTACTCATAGGACATGACATCGTAAAGGAGACGGCAGAGATAAAGGACACCATCCTCGGAGAAGGTGTGGTGGTCGGAAGGAACGTCATACTAAAGGAGAACGCGGTAGTCGGAGATTACGCAAGGATATACGATAACCTAGTGATATACGGTGCCAAGATACTACCCTGGAAGAAGGTCGAGGAATATGAGGCGTACATCAGGATAAAGCTCGATCCAACCAAGGTCAGGCCGGGAGTTACTCCTGACCGCTGCCCGCTCGGCCTGCCGGAGTGCATCTACAAGAAGTTCAAGGCAATTGCAGGTGAAAAGCCTCCCTGTGATGAGTGCATAGAGAACCAGTGGCTCTTCTGAGTTTTTTATTTAATTCTCTCGTCTTCAGTCTCTAGGAGAACCTGTTAACCATATGTTACTGAGGCTGCAGACTGAGTTTAACGTTTATACATCCAGAGACATCAAGTTAAATGCGGACTTAGAGGGAATACACTGAAAATAGCCATCGCAATGCATCCAAAATTCGGTCCTTTAAAATTCAAAAATTGTGAGGAAAGTTTGTTAATCCAAGCTTTCCTCAGTACTTTATCCTCGGGTTGTACTCTAGGAGCAGGAGCCCGTTTTTGAATATCCTTATCGTCCCACTCTCCGAGAGGGTTATTGCCATGGCCCGGGTGAGTTTCGTGATCCCGGCAGCAGCAATGTGCCTGCTCCCAAGGCCGGGGGGAAGCATCAAGTCAATGACCTTTGGTTTGATTTCAAGATATCTCCCGGCTGCAACTATTCTTCCATCCTCACGAATAACGAACGCTCCATCCAACTGGGCGAATTCCTTTATAATCTCCTTACTCTCCCTCTCCAGAACGTTTACCTTATGGCCCTTGAATGGATTAGGTATCATCTGATGGGAGTGCCTGAGAACTCTCCTGCTATCCCCTACAACGAAGATGGCCCCTACGGGCGTTCCTTCCCTACCTTCAACGCTCAGCTCTATCGTTATCTCGAGGAGCTTTTGGATAACGTCTTGGCTCTTCGAGAAGAAACCTCTCATAACAGAAATCCCTTTTCTAACAGTTTTCACACCGATGACGTCTTCCGTGACGTAAACGAAGTTTTCCCCCTCGGTCACCATATCATGTTCTAGGAGAAATGCGGAGATGAGATTCAGACTGTTATCGAGATCCAACGTTCTTGGGATCGAAACCCGTTTAATCCTCTCGTCCATCTCAAACGTGGAACCCACCATGACAACGGGAGTCTCAAGCTCGGGCAACCCCGCAGGGCTAACCTCAGAGAATATGACGAGGGCCTTAGCATCAAGCTTTTTCACGAGCTCTACTGCAGTCTCAAGCATAGTGCCGAACGTGTCTCCTACCATAATTTCCCCCACTATTCTCAAACACGAGGCTATAAAAAGTTACTCCTCCCGGAAGGGTTAAAACCACGAGGTACCATCTAATTTTGGGGAGCCACCATGAGGATTGTAGTCGCAATAACCGGAGCAAGTGGTGCTGTCTACGGAATACGACTCATAGAAGAGCTGCAAAAAAGGGGACATGACGTCATAGTCTTGGCATCAAGGACTGGACTTAAAACTGTGGAGTATGAGATGGGGATAAAATTAAAGCCGGATTACACGGAAGACAATCTCTTTGCTCCCACAGCCTCAGGATCATACACCGTCGATGCAATGGTTATTGCTCCGTGTTCCATGAAAACCCTAGCTGCTATAGCTAACGGCTACGCTGACAACATAATAACGAGAACGGCCGACGTCATACTTAAGGAGCGCAGGAAACTGATACTGCTCGTGAGAGAGACTCCTCTGAATTTGATTCATATCCAAAATATGCTAACCGTTACCCAAGCTGGCGCCATTGTCATGCCTGCATCTCCAGGATTTTATATAAAACCCAAGACATTGGACGATGTGGTAAACTTTATAATAGGAAAAATCCTAGATATCCTTGGAGTTGAGCATAACTTATATCCACGATGGGGGGCCGGAAATGGCACAGCTTGATGACCTTGATCGAGCCATCTTGCGCCTTCTGAAAGAGGATGCAAGGCTGACAATTTCTGAGATAGCGGAAAGGTTAGGCCGCCCCGAGTCCACAATCCACTTTCGTATTAAGAAGCTCCAAGAAAAAAACGTGATTGAAAGGTACACGATAGTCCTTGGGAAAGATCTAAGACCAAAAGCTCTTGGAATTCTCTACATCCAAGCGAGAACCCCTGTGATAGAGGACTTCCTGCAGAAGTACATTGCTCATATCGTAAAAACCCTCGCTATGCTACCCAACGTCCTCATGGTGGCAAGAAGTGGTGGTGATGGAATAATCGCACTCATCGGCGGGGATAACTGGGAAAAAGTGCAGGACTTCGTGAAAGAGACCGTTGAAGTTCTCCCGGGCCTCGAGAGGGTTGAGTTATTTCCTGTGGACAGTTTCGAGAAAGGCGCCGGAATAGTTGGTTTTCTGGTGGATGTGTGATGGAGATCGAGATAAAATTTCGCGTGGACTTTGAGGGGATTCGGCAGAAAATAGAATCATTAGGAGCAAAATTCATTAGGGAAGAAATCCAAGAGGACGTTTATTTTTCCATGCCGTTCCCCACACAGCTGAGAATCCGGAGGATTTTAAACCTTAACGAGGCGTTTTTGACTTATAAAGCAATAAAAGATCCGGGTCGCAACGAAGAGTTTGAGGAGATCGAGATTAGGGTGAGTGATTTCGATAAGACTAGAGAACTCCTCAAGAGGCTCGGCTTCGAGGAAGATGCCATCGTAAGAAAAAGAAGGCTTGTATACAAACTTGAAAAAGTGACCTTTGAACTTAACAACGTCGAAGGGATAGGGAGTTTCCTTGACATTGAAATCATATCCGACGACATCGAAGGGGCAAAGAGAAAAATTTGGGAAGTTGCTGAAAAGCTCAAACTTAACGAGAATGATGTAGAACCAAGGCTCTATCAGGAACTTGTAAAAGAGAAAGGGACTACCTGGCGGTCGCAACTATCTTTATGATATCATTGAACTGGAGCTCGTAGTCCTCCCCAACGCGCCTGTGGGTTCTCGCGTTGACCGCGTAGAGGAAGGTCTTCCCGAGGTCGGTGTGCACCTTGTACGCCAGCTGCCTTGGCGTCGAACCCTTCGGGAGAAGGTGGACGTGCGGTAAAACGTTGCCGAACTGGTCGGTGAGCTTGTGCTCGTCCTCCACAGGGTAGACCGGGACGAGGTTGAGAAGCTCAAAGGTGGCAGTGTTTATGACGTCCTGCACACCGGTCGAGCCGAACCTCTCTAAAACACGCTCCCTGATGAGCTCCAGCGCTTTCTCCTGTTTTGAGCTCATCTTCTTGAGGATTTTAAAGTCTGAACTGCCGGGAACGTAGTCGATGAAGCCGGCTTTGGCGGCTTTTCGCAGGGTGAGTTCTGCCGCGGCGCTCGTCGGGATGACGATGTAGCCCCTGCTCCGTCCCTTCTTGATGAGTCTCTCTATCTGGGCGTCTGCGGCCGCGTCGGCCTTGTTGGCGGCTATGATTATCGGTTTGTTAACCTTCCTCAGCTCGCGGACGAAGTTGAAGAGGTCTTCGTCGCTCCACTTCGTCGGGTCGTTGTCGAGGCCGAGCTTGTGGATGGCCTCAAAGGCGTCTTCCTCGGTCACGCCAATCCCGGTCAGCTGGTCGGCTATCGCCTGGGCGAGCTTGAGGTGCTGGAGTTTGATGCGCTTGGAGAACTTGTCCCAGTTCTTCCTCAGGATGCCGTATATCCAGTAGTCTATCTCCTTCTCAAGGAACTCGATGTCCTCCACCGGGTCATGGTGGTCGGTGGGCTGGCCCTCCTCGTCCGTCTTTCCGGTCGCATCGACGACATGGATGAGTGCTGACGCCATCCTCAGGTCGTCCAGAAACTTGTTACCGAGGCCGCGCCCCTCGTGGGCGCCGGGCACGAGGCCGGCGACGTCTATCATCTTTATCGGGATGAGGGCCTTTCCGTCTCTGTACTCGTAGTTCTGCGGGTTCGGGGTGCAGCCGAGCTCCTTACAGGGGTGCTCGGCTATCGCGTAGGTGACGCCGACGTTGGCGTCGATGGTCGTGAAGGGATAATTGGCAATCTGGACATCGACGAGGGTAGCGGCGGCAAAAAAGGTCGATTTTCCGACGTTTGGCTTTCCAACGACACCTATCTCCATACTCACCACCGGGCTAAATTCGCAGGAGGGTTTTAAGGGGTTTCGGCCGAAAACTATAACTCCCCCTTTGCCCTAATCCTTTCGGTGAAAACCCCATGCGCGTAACCGTCCTCGTCGAGGACTATTCTGGCTATGAAAGCCCGTTTCTGGCACAGCACGGAGTCAGCTTTCTCGTTGAAAAAGGTGGGAAGAGAGTCCTCTTCGACACGGGGCAGAGCGCCGAGCCGGTTCTCCACAACATGGGGCTCCTCGGAATAGGGCCCGGGAGCATCGACTACGTCTTCCTGAGCCACTGCCACTACGACCACACGGGCGGCCTTATGGGAATCCTCAAAGCGATTGGGAGAAGAATTCCCGTCATAGCGCACCCTGAGATATTCAGGAAGCACTTCATCACGAAGCCCTACTTAAGGAGCGTCGGGATACCATTCAGGAAAGATGAGATTGAGGAGCTAGCGGAGCTTTATCTCACTGCTGAACCCATCGAGATGGTGGGGGGTCTATACTCAACGGGCGAGATAAGGGAGCGCGAGGACTTTGAGAAGGCCAATCTGGAGGTTTACACCCTGAGAGGTGGGAGGGCCATAAAAGATGAACTCCTCGACGACATGAGCATTGTTGCAAAGACTTCCGAGGGGCTGGTCATCCTCAGTGGCTGCAGCCACGCTGGCATAGTGAGCATAGTGAAGCACGCGATAAGGCTCACGGGCGAGAAGAGGGTCAGAGCTGTGATTGGCGGCTTCCACCTCATCGGCGCGAGCGAGGAGCGCATCGAGAGGACAGTAAGGGAGTTCCTGGAGGTCGGGGTCGAGGAGGTCTACACCGGGC
>JALTCK010000015.1 GCA_027074805.1 Thermococcus sp.
GAGTGAGACTGGAATCCTACTCACTGAAATGCTATCCAATAAGGGGTACAACGTCAAGCTTGTTGAAAAAGACGAGAGGAGAGCCGAGTATGCATCAAAGAAACTTGATTCCAGTCTCGTTATTCATGGAGATGTCTTCGACCCGGTGCTCTGGCGGGAGGAGGAGCTGGACCAGGCGGACCTAAGCGTTGCCTGTCTTGGGGATGATGGTGACAATCTTCTGGCGAGTCTCGTGGCCTTGAAGTTTGGTATCAGCAGGGTGTTCTCAATCGTTCATGAGGCCTTTTTCAGCGGGGTCTTTGAGAGAAACGGTGTGTTCGTCGTCAGTCCCGAAATAGAGACCGCCGAGAGGATAGTTCTTGGCATCAGGGGAGAGCGTGTTCTCGGCGTTGTCTCCGGAATTCCAGGGATTACGGTTTTAGCTGTGGAGGTTGGGAACAAGCTGGCAAGAAGGAGGCAGGAGGAAGTTGGAGCAATCCTTGGACCAATCGTTAGGAACGGGGAGGTGATGATTCCCGGGGAGAATTTCAGGTTGAAGGAGGGGGACGTTGCAATCCTCATTGTTGAAAACGAGAGGTTGGGGGAGCTGGAGATATGAGGATCCGAGCGGTTCTCGCCCTGATGGGGGAGATAATAATCCTCCTTGGTTTTGCCTTTGTCCTGCCATTGATTGTAGCGTTAATCGATGGAACCTCCATAAGGCCTTTTTTGATTCCGCTTCTCATTAGTGTTGTTCTCGGCATTTTTCTCCGCCTTCTTGAGAGAGACCCAGAGATAGGAACCAAGGAGGCTTTTCTTTTGGTTTCCGTTGCATGGCTGGTTGTTGCTATTATAGGGGCTCTGCCTTACATCATCTCTGGAAAAAGCTCTTTGGCGAACCCCGTAAATGCCCTCTTCGAGAGTATGAGTGGCTTCACGACGACGGGTGCAACGGTTCTCGACAACTTTAACGAGCCTTCAAGGGCTATTCTCTTCTGGCGTCAGCTGACCCAGTGGCTCGGCGGTATGGGAATAGTCGTGCTAGCCATAGCGATTCTTCCTAGACTCAGTGTTGGAGGAGCTGAGCTGATGAGCCTTGAGGCGCCGGGACCACAACTTCAGAAGCTCACTCCCCACATAAGACAAACCGCGAGGATATTCTGGGCGATCTACATAGGTCTGACTCTTCTGGAGACTGGAATACTGACGCTCCTTCATTACTTTGGACTGGCCCCGAAGATGAGTCCCTACATGGCACTAATTCATGCATTCACAACCATGAGTACGGGCGGGTTCTCTCCCCTCGCAGCCTCAGCTGGAGCGTTTTCTCCAATAGCCCAGTGGGTGATTATCATCTTCATGATACTTGCAGGGGCTAACTTCGCACTCTTCTGGTATCTCCTGAGGGGGGAGTTTAGGATTCTCAGGAACGAGGAGTTCCGGGCTTACGTTCTGATGCTCGTTGTAATCTCGCTCTTCCTTGTTCCAATGCTCATCAGACAGTATGGATTTTCGTTTCTTACGGCCTTCAGGCAGGCTCTCTTTCAGGTGACGTCGATGGTAACTACTACTGGTTACGCTACGATGAACTTCGCCAACTGGACGCTCCCGGCTCAGGCGGTGCTCTTCTTCGCAATGTTCTTAGGGGGGTCAAGCGGTTCTACTGCTGGTTCTATAAAGGTAGTCCGCTGGGTAATAGGCGTTAAAGCGCTCAAGAGGGAGCTCCTCCGGGCCTTTCATCCGTCGGCAATAAAACCCATCAAGCTGGGTGGGAAGCCTGTTGAAGAACGCTCCGTTAGGGGTGCGCTGGCCTTCATCGTCCTCTACTTGGTTATCTTCATGGTTGCCTCCATCATCGTTGTTGTCAACGGGCCTACTAACGGAACGAATCTAAAGCTTGCTGAGTCGATGAGCGCTGTTGCGGCAACCCTTGGAAACATTGGGCCCGGGATTGGGGCCGTCGGCCCTATGGCCAACTACCTCATCTTTCCCCCGTCCACGAGGATTCTGATGTTCTTTCTGATGTGGCTCGGCAGGCTTGAGATAGTAACGGCCCTCGTGCTCTTCACCAGGAGCTACTGGAAGTGGTGATGAAAAGGTTTATTAATACCTATGAAGCCCATTTTTCATAGGTGGGGTTCAGTTTAGGGTGATAGGTATGAACGACATGTACGAGAGACTGGAGGTGCTTTTGAGGTCGCTGGGCGTGAAGAAGACTGAACTGAAAATATACAGGCTTCTTCTGGAAAAGAAGGAGCCCATGAGGATAACCGAGATCCAGAGGGAGCTGGGAATAAGCGAGCGCTCGGTGAGAGAGCACGTTCTCAGCCTGTACAGGAAGGGGATACTCAAGAGGAACCTTATACAGCAGGGTTGGCTTGGCTATACCTACACTGCAGTTTCTCCCGGTGAGGTTCTTGAGAGCATCAAAGAGAACATCTTAAAGAGAATAAACGAGCTGGAAAGGGAGTTGAAGGGCAGTTCCTCAACTGGGAACTAAATTCTTCTAACCGTTCCGGTTTTCTCGAGTATCAGGAGCATCTTCTCCAGCTTCTCCCGCTCTACTTCCCCGAACTCCTCCTCCAGGGCCTTGAATGCTTCTTCCTCAGGCAACAGTTCAGAGAGCATCAGGAATTCATAGAGTAGCGGTAGAATTTTTCTCTCCCTCGTTAGTTCTTTGAACTCTTTTCCGAGCCCCTCGTCCACGCTCGAGATGTACTCCTCGGAGATTATGCCCTTGGGATCCCACTTTATCCAGCCTTCTGATCCGAAGTCGTGGCCGCTTTTTATTCCAAGGAACTTAGAGTCCCTTGCAAGTCCGGACATCACCAGCCTCTCAGCCTTCTCTGCCTCCCTGTCCCTCGAGAGCTCGCCCAAGTACTTCATTGCGTATCCCCTGGCGAACCTTTCGAGCTCTTCCCTGCTCCCTTTTGCCAGGGCCAGGGCCGTGGCTAAAACCGCCTTGCCTATGACCTCGAGGGTCTCCTTGCTCAGCTTTTCTATCGTGTCCTCGCTAGAGTGGTAGAAGCAGTCGGGCCATGTTATAGGCATGGAGCTCGGAACACCGAAGAAGTTGAAAACGTCGTGATCACTCCCCATCTCGTAGGCGTAGCTTTTGAACTTGAACATTGGAAGGGCGCTCCCCGAGAAGCTGCTCCCCCTCCTGTTGAGTGCCTCGATGTAGTACTCGAGGAGGCCGGAGACGATTGAGAACCTCGAGAGTGGTTCTCTAACCAGCATTATGGTCGAACCGGCCCTGTCCTCGCTTCCGGCCACCATGTCAAGGTTTACCACGGCGTAGTACTCGTCAATGTTCGCGTACTTCTCGATGAAAGCCTGGGTCCCATAGTACTCGGGTATCCATAGGAAGGCAAATCCGAACCGGAAGGAGTCATCGTACAGTCCGTTGAGTATTCTGGCCAGTTCTATGAGTGTCGCACTCCCGCTGGCATTATCGTTGGCCCCTGGCTTTGGGTGACATATGTGAGCGGTGAAGAGAATGTAGGGTGCTTTCCCCACCCTCGCATATAGTATCGGAAGGGTTTCCTTCTCAGGTGTTTCTGCCTCCACGCTTATCTTTGCTTTAACGCTCTCCCCAGAGTTGACTTTTGAGATTACCCTCCTGGCCGTTTCCTCGGGAAGTGTAACCGCCGGTATCCTGGCCCATAACAGGTCCTTTTTCCTCAGGAATAGGCCAATGTAAGGGAAAGCCTTTCCAGTGCCCTCCCTGTAGGCGATGAAACCTATAGCCCCAGACTCGTTGGCCTTCCTGTAGGCATCCCGCCAGTTGGATCCGACCAGAACGATTTTTCCCTTTGAATTTTCCCAGTCAGAGTCCCTGAGTATTGGAAGGACCTCACCCTCGGCCCCCCCGCTTGGGGAGTGGGCCATGGCAACAAGGGGGGTGTTAGAGCTGGTGAACCTCTCGTCGAGCACTTCAACGCTCGCCCTCACGAGGTTCCAGGCTATAGGGACGGTTAAGGTCAGGTATCTCTCCTCCCCATTGTAGGTTTCCTCGTAGAATTCGGTCTTTACTCCCCAGAGCGCCAGCTCGTTTCTGATGAACCTCACGGCCTCAACCAACTCCCTCGAGCCCTGTATCCTGTGAAACTGGGCTATATCTCCTATGTAGCGCATAACTTCGTTTGCGTCAAAAACCTCCGCTTCCTTGAGAAAGCGTTTCATGGGCATCCCCACACCTTATCGGTGGCTGATTATTTAAGGTGCTCGGACGCTTGAGGTGTTTAGAGCGGTCTCGGGAGTTAGCCCCAAGTAACGTGCCTGTTGAAGAGGAACCGAACCACGAACGATATAACTATCCCAACCAAGTTGGCCACCAGATAATTGATGCCCATGTAAACCAGACCCGCGTAGATTATCCACTGCACCACAGCGCCGGTTAGGGCCGCGAGATGGAAGGCCAAGAGTCGGCTCCAGAGAGGCTTTCTCCTCACGTCCCTGAAGGTCCAGAGGTCGTTCCAAGTGAAGTTGTTGAGAATGGCCAGCTCGGTTGCAGGTATGTTAGCGAGTATCTTGTCCCAGCCGAGGAGTCTGACGAAAGCCCAGAGGAAACCCTCATTGACGAGAACCCCGGAGAGTCCGACGAGGGTGAACTTTATGAGCCTATCCAGCTCACCTTCCCATCTCATCAGCCTGTAGACGTGCTTTAGGTACTTCACCATCGTCTTTCCGCTGAGCTTGCTCTCACCTGCCTTCCTCAGGCCGAATGTGAATGGCACTTCAACAACTTTCCGGTATTCTCCCTTGATGAGTATCTCCATCAGTATCTTGAAGCCTATAGGGTTGAGCTCGGCGTTTTCAACTACTTCTCTCCTGAGGGCGAAGAAGCCGCTCACCGGATCCTTAACGTCCCGTATCTTTGGTAAGGCGAGGCGGCCTATCATTATGGCCCCCCTGGAGATGAGCTTCCTGTACCAGTACCAGTTCTCCACCTTGCCACCGGGCACGTACCTGCTGCCTATCGCTATGTCGGCCCCTTCCTCGATTGCCTTTATCAGCTCCGGTATCTTTTCGGGCGGATGCTGAAGGTCGGCGTCCATGACGACGAAAACGTTCCCCGAAGCTTCCTTGAAGCCCCTAATCACGGCAGAAGAAAGGCCCTTTTCCTCCATCCTTCTGATGACCTTCACAGGGTACTTTCCCGATAATTCCTGGGCAAGCTCCCACGTCCTGTCCGGTGAGTCGTCATCGACGATTATGACCTCGTAATCACGGTTGCCCATGGCCCTATCGATTCTGTGCAGGAGTTCTTCCAGGTTACCGCGCTCGTTGTATGTCGGGATTATCACACTGACCTTCATTTTACCCCTCCGGCTTTCCCGAGTATGCCGCAAACTTTATAAGTCTTTCAAATGCCCTTATCAGCGGGCATGGGGCCGTGGGGTAGCTTGGCCTATCCTTCCGGCTTCGGGAGCCGGGGACCCGAGTTCAAATCTCGGCGGCCCCACCATAGCAAACTTTTCTGGCGAAAAGTTTGATCAAATAGTTCTTACTGTCGGGAAGTGCCGAGGATGTTTGCGTGCGCTTTTAATTGTCAACGCTGATTGCGGGTTTAATGCTCCCAGCAAGCTCTCTAACCAGTTTCACCTTTATTTTTGCGTCCTTCGGACGCCTTTTGAAGGTGAAACACTGTAAAGCCCGTAAGTCTAACATAAACCCGTTTCTAGAATCACCAGTTTTAGCGTGCACGGCCTTAGAACACTATCCTCTCAAACAGTCAGAACTTTTTGATGAAACTTTGCGCAGGCAAACAAACTTTGCTCTGCAAAGTTTCATCAAAGAGGGCCCTTCTCCTCAAAGAGCAAAAGGTCAGTTGTGCCTCCCTCAAGAACCAAGTTTCGAGGGGTTTAACCCCAAACTAACCTCTTCAAGCAGTTTCAACTTTAATCAGCGCCCGAAGGGTGCTTTAGGCAGTGAAACCCTCACTAAAGAGCAAGCGAATAAAAAACCCCTTCCAGGAACGCAACTTGTAGAAAGGCACTTACTCTTCCGCCAGCGCTTGCTCTGCAAGGGCTGTGATGGTGGGCCCGCGGGGCTTCGAACCCCGGACCTCCCGCTTATCAGGCGGGCGCTCTGACCAGGCTGAGCCACGGGCCCAGGAAAATTTTGGTGCCCGGGCCGGGATTTGAACCCGGGTCGCGGGATCGAGAGTCCCGCATGATTGACCGGGCTACACCACCCGGGCGAGTCCATTACCATAGAGCCGGGGCGCTTTTAAAAAGTTTTCGGTAGATGAGAGACGAGAACAAGTCACAAACCACATCAAACGGAGAATTCAAAGAGAGAGAATTAAAACGCGGTTTTAAAAGGAACCCAAAAGTTCCCTAACAGTTCTTCTAACGGCCTCGTAGCTGTTCAGCTTTGGTTTCCAGCCGGTCCTTTTAGCTTTTTCTATGCTCAGACGCATGAACTTGACGTCGCCCTTCCAGCCTCTACCCCCGTCAACTCCACCGGTGAAGCGGAACTTTGGCTTCAATTCCATCTCCTCACTAACTATCTCGGCTATTTCTCTGACAGTTATCCAGTCGTCGTTGCCGAGGTTGTAGAAGTCGACGGTCTTGTTGTCTTTCTTGAAGTGCTCAAGGAGGTGAATCATTCCCTCGACTGTGTCCTTCACGTGAAGGTAACTCTTCCTCTGGGTTCCATCGCCGAGTATTTCAAGTTCCTCCGGGTTCTTGTGGAGCTTGTTGATGAAGTCGTAGATTACCCCATGATTTGAGCGCTCGCCTATTATGTTAGCCAGGCGGAGGATTAGGGCCCTAAAACCGAATGTGTGGGCGTAACCGCTTATCAGAGCCTCAGCCGCTAATTTTGCCCCGCCGTAAACGCTTATTGGCTCAAGTGGAGCGTAGTCTTCTGGCGTCGGAATAACATCCGCGTCACCGTAAACCGTTGAAGAGCTCGTGAAGACGAGGTATTTAACGTTGGCATCCCTAATCGCGTTGAGGAGGTTGTAGGTTATGATTACGTTCGTCTCATAGAGCAGTTCAGGACTTTGGGAACCTATCCTAACCTCTGGGTTCGCTGCGAGGTGAAAAACAGCATCAACTCCGTCAACTGCTTTCTTGACGACCTTGGCATCTCTCATGTCGCCTTTTATGAACTCAAAGTGTTCCTCTTTGAGTCGGTTTTTGATGTTGTTTAAGCTTCCGGCGCTGAGATCGTCAAGAACCCTAACATCCCATCCGATCTCCGTAACTCTATCCACTAGATGCGAGCCTATGAATCCTGCACCACCAGTAATAAGAACTTTCATAATGGTCCCCATGGTGGATTTGGGTATTTGTTATTAAACTTTGGGGAAAGTTTTTTGTGTTAATCTCACGGAAGGGGATTGGGTGAGAACATGAAAGTTTTAATAATGGCGGGAGGATATGCAACTAGGCTGTGGCCGATAACCAAGGATAATCCCAAAGCCCTTCTCCCCGTTGGGAACAAGAGGATCATAGATTATATCCTTGAGAAGGTTTCGGGGCTCGATTTTCCTGTTTATGTATCCACCAACAGGTTTTTTGAAGGATATTTTAAGAACGTTGTGAAGGAGTATGGGATAGGTATCATAGTTGAAGATACTCTTCATGAGGAGGAGAAGCTTGGAACTGTTGGGGCCATGAAGAAGGCGGTTGATGAACTTGGTTTTGATGATTATCTCGTCATTGCCGGGGACAATTTGTTCTCGTTCTCTTTGGAGGATTTTCTTGAGCGCTTTGTTGGGGAGACGTTGATAGCAGTCTACGATGTTGGTGACTTCGAATTGGCTAGGCGCTATGGTGTGGTTCTCTTGGAGGGGGAGAGAGTAATCGCCTTCGAGGAAAAACCAGCTCAACCTCGCTCCACTCTTATAAGCACGGGTGTTTATGTCTTTCCAAAGCATGTTATGGAACTCCTTGATGAGTATCTTTCTAATGGCAATAAGGATTCTCCAGGTTACTTCGTTCAATGGCTTCTGGAAAGGGGGGAGTCAATTAAAGCCTATCGCTTTTCTGAGTACTGGTATGATATAGGTTCGGCCGACAGTTACTTGGAGGCTTTAAAGACGCTTCTTAGGGAAAGCCATGTGGAGGAGATTCAAATAAGTCCTTATGCTAAGATAATCCCCCCTGTGGTTATAAAGCGAGGTGCTAAGATTCTTGGTCGTTCGATAATAGGGCCGTATGCTTATGTTGGGCCGGATTGTGTTATTGAGAACTCTGATATAAGTGATTCTATAATCTTTGGAAGGACCATAATAAGAAACTCCACCATATGGCGTTCTATCATTGATGAGAAGTGTGAGATAAGAAATCTTGAACTCAGGAAGAGTCTTGTTGGGGGGCACGCGAAGATACAAAGGGGAGAGTGACTGTCATTCCACTCTCCCATGCGCAACTTTTATATTCCCTGCTTCTTCTTAATTAAATGTCATTAAATATCATTAAAGCTGGAGGTGTTTGAGATGGCTGAGGAGAAGAAGTACACGACCGTTTCCATACCGAAGCCCCTCTACGACAAGATAAAGGCCAGGATAGAGGGCACAGGGTTCACCTCAGTTTCCGACTACGTGACCTACGTCCTCCGCGAGGTCTTAGCGAGCCTCGAAGAGGAGGAGAAGGAGGAAGTCTTCACCGAGGAGGAGGAAGAGAAGGTCAAGGAGAGGCTTCGTGCCCTCGGCTACCTCGACTGATTTCGTTTTTGGGTGATAACGATGGTATCCAAGCCCCACGGCGGCAAGCTGGTCAGGAGAATCGTGGCGGACAGAACACGCGAGAGAATTCTGAGCGAGCAAAAGGAGTACCCGCGCGTTGACATCGACCACGGAAGGGCAATAGACCTTGAGAACATCGCCCACGGCGTCTACTCCCCCCTCAAGGGCTTCCTCACGAGCGATGACTTCGGGAGCGTCCTCGACCACATGCGCCTGAGTGACGATACACCTTGGACGATTCCGATAGTGCTCGATATAAACGAGAGAAACTTCGACGAGGGTGACGCGGTTCTCCTCTACCACGACGGCCTCCCCATAGCGAGGATGCACGTCGAGGAGATATACACCTACGACAAGAGGGAGTTCTCCACCAAGGTCTTCAAGACCGACGATCCGGCCCATCCGGGAGTGGCCAGGGTAATGGGCATGGGCGATTACCTCGTCGGCGGCGAGATTGAACTCCTCAACGAGCTGCCGAACCCCTTCGCCAAGTACACGCTGAGGCCGGTCGAGACAAGGGTCCTCTTCAAGGAGCGCGGGTGGAGAACCATAGTCGCGTTCCAGACGAGGAACGCCCCCCACGTCGGCCACGAGTACGTCCAGAAGGCCGCTTTAACCTTCGTCGACGGCCTCTTCATCAACCCTGTCCTCGGCAAGAAGAAGAAGGGCGACTATAAGGACGAGGTCATAATAAAGGCCTACGAAGCTTTATTCAAGCACTACTACCCGAAAAACGCCGCAACCCTCGCCACCGTCCGCTACGAGATGCGCTACGCCGGACCGAGGGAGGCCATCCACCACGCGATAATGAGGAAGAACTTCGGGGCGACCCACTTCATCGTTGGAAGGGACCACGCCGGCGTTGGCGACTACTACGGGCCCTACGAGGCCTGGGAGATGTTCGACAACTTTCCCGACCTCGGCATAACCCCGATGTTCATCAGGGAGGCCTTCTACTGCAGGAAGTGCGGGGGAATGGTCAACGCCAAGATATGCCCGCACGGCGAGGAGTTCCACGTCCACATAAGCGGCACCAAGCTCAGGAAGATGATAATGGCCGGGGAGCAGCCGCCGGAGTACATGATGCGCCCGGAGGTCTTCGAGGTCATCCGGAGCTTCGAGAACCCCTTCGTGGAGTGATTTTCTCTCAAATTTTATCCGGAGGAATGGGCATGCACCTCATAGTTCACCACTGGGACACCGACGGTGTAACCTCGGCGGCGCTTCTCGTGAGGGCCCTTAAGCTGGAGAGATTCACCAACATGACGGCCCCGATAGGCGAGTTCAGGTTTGACGGGCGGATATGGGACGCAATCGAAAGGGCGGAGAGGCTCTACGTCCTCGACTTTAACGTGCCCAACGAAGTGGAGAAGGTAAAGGTTCCAACTCTCTTCATCGACCACCACACCCAGCCGAGGATAGGGAACCCCCTTGTTGAGCAGGTGAACCCGTCGCTGGAAGGCAACTATTACCCCTCTAACTCCCTCGTCGTCTCGGAGCACTTCGGAATATGGAACGCCTGGAGCGCCCTCGGCGTCGTTGGCGATATCGGAGAGAAGGCCTTCGAGCTGGAGACCGTTAACGAACTCCTCCGGAAAGCGAACCTATCGCGGACGGAAGCCTTAAGGCTGGTTGAGCTAATTGACTCCAACTACATCGCGATGGAGAGGAAAGCTGTCGAGGAAGCGGTGGCGGTTCTCCTTGAGAGTGAAATCAAAGACCTTCTCGAATACGAGCCCTGGATCAAAAAGGCGAACGCGATAAGGGAGGCCATAGAGAGCGCCCTTTCGAGCGTCGAGGAGAGGAACGGCTTCGCCTTCGTGGAGTTTGAGAGCCCCTTCAACGTGATCTCAAAGGTGGCCAGGAGGCTCGTCTGGGAGATGGGCTATCGCGGGGCGGTCGTCGTAAACAGGAACTTCCACGGGAAGGCCCAGCTCTACTTCCGGATCTCCCCGGAGGAGGCGGAGAGAATAGACATGGGTGAAGTCATCGCCCGTCTTAAGAGGCTCGGCACGAAGGCCGGCGGAAAGAGGGAAGTGCTCGGCTGCGTCTGTGAGGGGGATAAAATCGAAAAGGCACTCGCAATCATCGAGGAATACCTGAGGTGAGCGTTATGGAGTTTGAAAAGAAGGTTAAAGAGGGGATGGAGGGCACCAAGCGTGTCTTCGTCATTGGGCTGGATTCGGCCCCGCCAGAATTACTGTTCAACCGCTTCATTGACAACATGCCCAACGTCAAGAGGCTTCTGGAAAAGTCCTTCTACGGCCCGATGCAGACCGGAATCCCGGCGATAACCATCCCGATGTGGATGGTGATGGTCACGGGGAAGACGGCCGGAGAGCTCGGGCTCTACGGCTTCAGACACAGAACCGGCTACAGCTACACGGATTACTGGATAGCCC
>JALTCK010000016.1 GCA_027074805.1 Thermococcus sp.
CCGCTTCGCTGAGGGTCGTTGCCGAGGAGGCTCCAGGGGCCTACAAGAGCGTTGATAATGTCGTCAACGTCGTCCATCAGGCGGGAATAGCGAACCTCGTCGCTAGAATGCGTCCGATGGGAGTTGCGAAGGGTTGACTTTCATTCAACTTTTGGAGGTCCCTCGATGAAGGAACTCACTCACGTGGATGAGAAGGGCGTTAAGATGGTTGAGGTAGGGCACAAGAGGGAGGTTTTCAGGAAAGCTGTGGCAAAAGGCCGTATCTATCTCCGGCCGGAAACCATCGAGCTCATAAAGGCAGGAAAGACAAAGAAGGGCAACGTCATAGCGACGGCACAGATAGCTGGAATTCTGGCGGTAAAAAAGACGCCCGAGCTGATTCCTCTCTGCCACCCAATACCACTGACCGGTGTGGATATAACCTTTGAGTTCGGAAAGAACTACATCGAAGTCACCTGCGAGGTAAGGGCGACCTACAAGACGGGCGTCGAGATGGAGGCCTTGACGGGTGTGAGCGTCGCGCTCCTCACGATATGGGACATGGTGAAGGCCATTGAGAAGGATGAGGAGGGGCAGTATCCGGTTACGAGGATAGAAAACATTCATGTGGTTGAGAAGGTGAAAGGTCAGGCTTTGCAGTAACCAAGAACGAAGTATTCAAATGTCTTCGCTAGATCGTTCAGAAAAAATCCGAAGAAGAACAGTAGGAACGTTCCAAGTGGGTACTCTCTGAAGTAGCTCCATATGAGCCACCACACGGCCCCCCAGACTATTAGCGAAGGTGCCTCTATTAGGATCATCGACTTTTTTGAAATTTCTCTGAGGAGAAGACGTTTGAGTCCGTTTTCATCGCGGGCCAGATATTCCGTGGGCTTTGGCCAGTTTTTTTCAAATCTCCATCTTGTGTGTCTCGCGAGAAATAGCTTTCCCTTTGGAAACTTCAGAACGTAAACATAGGTGCCGTAACTTGAGGCTATGAAAGACTCTATGGCGAGTTCGATGTCGATGGCTCTCTGAAATTCCGAGACGTAGGCACCCGCCTTCCTGAAGACATCCACTACGTCCTCAGGCTTGAACTTATTCATGTTGAAAATTCTGATGCGATAGCTTGGACTTAGGAGCCTCTCGATTATCATCCACATCACCTGGAGGTATTGTTAATGTTTTACTCTATGCTCTTATAAAATTTGCCGTCCCCCGGCTTCAGGTAAGTTTTTTAGTGCTCTGCGCATTTCTTTAGTGATGGCACTCAAGCTGAATCCCGAGGCCAAGGCAATACAGCGCTTGATCCGCGAGGAGATAAAGGCCAGGTTAGTCCTATCTGGAAGCTCCTCTTTTCTCGATAAATTCGAGCCCACTTCGGATAAGGAGGAAATTCTTCGTAGACAGGACTACTTCCGGAGGAATCTCCCTCAAGTTCGTCCAGAGCTGAAGGTATACCTCTCAAAGGTCAGGCCGATAAAGTTCCAGAGGGATTACCTCCACGACCGGATCCTTATAGTTGATGAAGGCGAGCTTGAAAGGGCCGAGAAGCTGGGGCTCTGTGAGGTGACGACTAGAATTGAAGACGCCGAAGGCTATTCACTCGTTCTTAGCACGATTGGTTACGGAATCAGCGTGGAGCTGACTCCGTCTCAAATTGCTCCGGAGCTCTACATAATGCCACTGTGGGAGAATCGAGGAACGCTTAAGGCCTTGACTAAGATCGCCGAGCTGAGTGGAAAGATGAGTGCTGCTCCTCAAATAATAGCAGCTCTAAGTGAGCTTGGGAGGGTTATGGAAAAACGAAAGCTCCTAGACGAATTGGAAGAGCTGATAGCAGATAAGGAGCGTCAGCTCAACGAGAGTATTGCGGAAAAGCTTGAAAAGTTTAGCTTAACGCTGACCGGTAAGGAGTTGCTCGAGTTTCTGGGCGAGCTTAAGGATGGAAATTACGAGGCAATATTCAGCCACTTTGGAGATGTTGAAAATGAGATTTTGGATCTAATAAACAATGCCGAAAAAGAACTTACGGAAAGCCTCGGGGTTAGCGTTGATCTCTTTCCTAGGGAGGAGCTGTACCCCGTTAGGGCCCCTCCTGAAAGAGTTGAGTTATTGAGGGAAGAACTTGAAAGTGAATTAAAACTCGAATTCTATCTCAAGAGCCGGGAGATTGTGGAGAAAATCTTTCCACTACTCCAGCCCCTCAGAAAAGAGCTTGAAGGTGTGCATGAGCTTGACTTTCTCCAGGCAGTTAAGGACTTTACCGAAAGCTTCACCTTCCCCGAACTCCACAACGACGGCATTGCCTTTATCAATGGGAGGCACCTCTTCATAGAGAACCCCCAACCGGTGAGTTACGTCGTGGGGAAGAGGCCGGAAGGCTTTGATGTCCCAGGTTCTGACATTCTTAGGGACGAGAGGGTGGTTATACTTACTGGGGCCAACAGTGGTGGAAAGACGAGTCTTTTGGAGCTGACGACCCAGATAACGATTCTGGCGCATATGGGACTTCCCGTCTCGGCCGATAAGGCCTGGGTGGAGCCCCTTGACGAACTCTTCTTCTTCAGGAGGAAGAGGAGCGCCTACGGGGCTGGTGCCTTCGAGACGGCTCTTCGCTCCTTCGTCAGGGCCCTTCGTGGAGAAGGGAGAAAGTTAATCCTCATAGATGAGTTCGAGGCTATAACCGAACCTGGTGCTGCTGTCAAGATAATTGGAGAGCTCCTTAAGATAGCTCATGAGAAAGGTTTTTACGTTGTCATAGTTTCCCACCTCGGAGAGGAGCTGAAGGCAGAGCTCCCCTTCGCTAGGGTGGATGGCATAGAGGCCCAAGGGCTGGACGAGAAGCTTAACCTTCTCGTAGACAGGCAGCCGGCCTTTGGAAAGATTGGAAGGAGCACGCCTGAACTGATAGTCGAGAGGCTCGCTAGGAAAAAGCGTGGGAATGAGAGGCAAATATTTGAACGGGTGCTGATGGCGTTCAGACGGGATTAGTCCATCCACTTTCTCTCCCTGTACCGTCCGCGGCTCTCTATCTCATCAATCTTGGATTCGATTTCTCTCCTAGCTTCTTGACCGCGGACTTCGGCATAGCCTTCTAAAACGGCCTCAAAGCCCGCTTCAAACCACGTGTAGTGCGTGCTTTCCATGGCGCGCTTGAGCAGGTGCAGATCAACGCCCCTTGCCTCGAGGGTTGCATCAAAGTCCGCTAACCCAAAGTCTATAAGATAAACCCTCCTTCCGCTGAATATCATGTTGCTTGTTGTTAAATCGCCATGAACTATTCCTGCTTTGTGCAATTTTCCGATCTGCCTTCCTATTTCCCTGCACAGTTTTAATCTCTCTTCCGTAGGCACGCTTTCAAGGAGTTCTTTCAACCTCTCCCCCTCTATGAACTCCATAATTATTTTCATATCCCTCAGATCGACCTCGTAGATGTGGGGGCAGTTAACGCCGAAGTCTTTTGCCCTGTGGAGAATCCTCGCTTCCCTAACAGTCCGCTCTTTTCTGAGTTTCTCGTCTATCTCCGGTATCCTGTACCTCTTCGGAATTCGATGTTTCACTATGATCTTTTCTCCGGGCAACAAATCTGCCCCAAAGAACTCCGCAAAGCCCACCAGATAGATTTTTGCCTCGGCACCCTGTTTTATCAGCTCCACACTCTCACCTCTCTAGGTTCAGGTTTTCTATGAGCTTCTTATACTCTCTTAGCTTGATCCTTATCTCAACCACGTTCTCGATTTTGATGATGAGTGTCCCGATATCGCCCTTTACAACCATAACAGCCCCATCAATGTTTCCCTCCTCAAGTTTCTCTCGAGCGTAGCTTAACTTTTCCTCCTCTGACTGGAGCATGTCGTCGAGAATCGATGCAACGTTTTCCACTTCTACTCCAACTATTCCGTAGTCTTCCACACTATCAAAAATCCCTATAACCTTTTCAACTGGTATCTCGTACATCTGCAAGTCCACGGTTTCCACCTCCTTTTGATATTCATTCTCCAGTTTTAGCCCTTTCTTCTGCTTTTCCATTAATTGTTGTCATCTATTCAATTTTTTTAGTTTTATTTGAAATTTTTGACCCAAAATCTTTTATAGAGCGCTGACGAAGCGTTTCTGCAAAAGGCGATTAAGTAGGAGGAATGTCAAAATGGCACAGCTTAGTGGACAGCCTGTTGTTATCCTGCCCGAAGGAACCCAGAGGTACGTGGGAAGAGACGCCCAGAGGCTTAACATTCTGGCTGCTAGGATTATCGCCGAAACCGTAAGAACAACCCTCGGCCCTAAGGGCATGGACAAGATGCTCGTTGACAGCCTTGGGGACGTTGTCGTCACCAACGATGGGGCCACGATTCTCGACAGGATCGACCTTCAGCACCCCGCGGCAAAGATGATGGTTGAAGTTGCAAAGACTCAGGACAAGGAAGCTGGCGATGGTACCACTACTGCAGTCGTAATTGCAGGTGAGCTCCTCAGAAAGGCTGAGGAACTGCTTGACCAGAACATACATCCGAGTGTCATTGTTAAGGGGTATACTCTCGCCGCGGAAAAGGCTCAGGAGATACTTGATAATATTGCAATTGAAGTCACCCCTGACGATGATGAAATTCTTATGAAAATAGCCACAACATCGATAACTGGCAAGAACGCCGAGAGCCACAAAGAGCTCTTCGCTGGGCTTGCTGTTGAGGCTGTCAAGCAGGTGGCAGAGAAGAAGGACGGAAAGTACATTGTTGACATTGACAACATTAAGATCGAGAAAAAGGCCGGCGAGAGCGTCGAGGAGAGCGAGCTCGTCCGCGGCGTCGTCATCGACAAGGAGCGCGTCCACCCGAGGATGCCGAAGCGCATAGAGGGGGCCAAGATAGCGCTCATCAACGAGGCCCTTGAGGTCAAGAAGACCGAGACCGACGCCAAGATCAACATCACCAGCCCGGACCAGCTCATGAGCTTCCTTGACCAGGAGGAGAAGATGCTCAAGGAGATGGTCGAGAAGATAGCCGAGACCGGGGCGAACGTCCTCTTCGTCCAGAAGGGCATCGACGATTTAGCGCAGCACTATCTCGCCAAGAAGGGCATCCTCGCCGTCAGGCGCGTCAAGAAGAGCGACATGGAGAAGCTCGCCAAGGCCACCGGCGCCAAGGTCGTTACCAACGTAAAGGACCTTACTCCGGAAGACCTCGGCCACGCCGACCTCGTTGAGGAGCGCAAAATAGCGGGTGAGAGCATGATCTTCGTTGAGGGCTGCAGGAATCCGAAGGCCGTCACTATACTCATCCGCGGCGGCACCGAGCATGTCATAGACGAGGTTGAGAGGGCGGTTGAGGATGCCATCAAGGTCGTTAAAGACGTTATGGAAGATGGCTATGTCCTTCCAGCGGGCGGTGCGGGTGAGATTGAGCTTGCCATCAAGCTTGACGAGTATGCCAAGCAGGTCGGTGGAAAGGAGGCTCTGGCCGTCGAGAACTTCGCCGAAGCCCTCAAGATAATCCCAAAAACCCTTGCAGAGAACGCTGGCCTCGATACAGTTGAGATGCTAGTCAAAGTCATCAGTGAGCACAAGAACAGGGGCAAGAGTATTGGAATAGACGTTTTCGCAGGCGAGCCTGCAGATATGCTCGATAAGGGCATCATAGAACCCCTCCGCGTCAAGAAGCAAGCCATCAAGAGCGCCAGCGAAGCTGCGATAATGATCCTCCGCATAGACGACGTTATCGCTGCCAAGGTCACCAAACCCGAGGGTGGTCAGGGAGGAATGCCCGGCGGCATGGGTGGCATGGGTGGAATGGGCGGCATGGAGATGGGCATGTGAGCCCTTCCACTTCTTTTCCTCCAGCGATTTCTATAAGCCGATTCTTCACGTCTCTGTTGGATGGTAGGATGTAGGGGGTGAAGAAAAGCCCCGCCGGTTATATCTTTGACCTTCCATTCGAGAGGATGGCTTTCCTCTTCATGAGGGGGGACGTACGTTATGCGTGGTTAGAGAACTTTACCCGGTTGGGGGGCTTGAAACCGCTCAATCCATCGCGTAAGTGCGTTGTCATCTTTAGTGGCTTCGGGGACACCGTGATAAACTACGTTGAGTGCGAGAATGGACTCTTAACCGTTTCAAGGCTTGTTGAGAATCCGAACAAAGTCTGTCGCTCCTTTGGAAAGGGCAACTATAAATTGGTTGCATTGAAATTAAAACAGGATCAAGAATATCTAACTCGGGGGAAGTTCCTCCAGAAGGTTGAGGAATGTATTGAGAAGTTAGTGGAATGAGTGACCAAAAGGTTTTAGTACCCCACTGTTATTTTAATCAAACCGGGGGTGAGAAAATGGGAGTCGTGATGTGGTTGAGAACCGGCCTGCTGATGGCCATATTGACTGCCTTGCTCATGGCCATAGGCTACGTCTTCGGGGGACCAAACGTTGCTTTCATGATGTTCATGTTTTCAATGCTCTTTAACTTCATAACTTACTGGTACAGCGACAGGATAGTGCTCGGCTGGTACCACGCAAGGATAGTAGACGAAAACGAAGCGCCAGAGCTCTATGCCATAGTTAGGAACCTAACAGAGAGGGCAGGCCTTCCGATGCCTAGGGTGGCGATAATCCCAAGCGAGACCCCCAATGCATTCGCTACAGGCAGGGACCCCAAGCATGCGGTGGTTGCCGTGACTACCGGCCTGCTAAAGCTTCTCGATAGAGACGAGCTTGAGGGGGTTCTAGGACATGAGCTGACCCACATCAAGAACAGGGACATGCTCATCGGAACCTTTGCTGCAGCCATGGCTGGGGCGATAATCCAGCTTGCCTACTGGGCCCGCTGGATAGCGATATTCGGCGGTTTTGGCGACGACAGGGACGGTGACAACGTTCTTGCCGCGATACTCATAGCGGTGCTCGCTCCAATAGCTGCCATGCTCGTACAGGCTGCAGTGAGCCGTTCTAGGGAATTCTTGGCGGACGAAGGAGGGGCAAAGATGAGTGGGAAACCCCATGCCCTAGCGAGTGCGTTGATGAAGATAGAGCAGGCTGTAAGGTATCGTCCAATGCAAGAAGGAAACCCAGCGACAGCACATATGTTCATAATCAACCCCTTCAGGAGCATGAGCATCGCAAACCTGTTCTCTACCCATCCGCCCACCGAGAAGAGGATAGAGAGACTCAGAAAAATAGCAGAGGAAATGGGGATTTACTTCTGAACTTGCTTTCCTTTTTGTCTTGCTTTTGAAGTGAACGAAAGCTTTGTAAATAGTGTTTCAAGTTCAATTCGAGAGGGGTGATGAAGTTTGAAAATCTGGCTATTCGTGAGAACCACCTTTATGATAGCCCTGCTCACGGGGCTTTTGATGGCTGTTGGTTATCTCCTCGGCGGCGAAAGGTGGATGAGCTACATGTTCTGGTTCGCTGTCATAATGAGCTTCCTATCCTTCTGGTACAGTGATCAGCTCGTTGTGAAGATGATGAAAGCAAGGATAGTGAGCCGCAAGGAAGCACCTGAGCTTTATGAGATTGTCGAGAGGCTCTCTAAGAAAGCCGGACTTCCAATGCCCAAAGTTGCGATAATTGACGATCCAACGCCTAATGCATTTGCAACTGGAAGGAACGCCAAGCACGCCCTAGTGACGGTAACCACAGGAATTCTTGAGCTCCTCGACGAGGATGAGCTTGAGGGCGTCCTTGGCCACGAGCTTACTCACATTAGGAATCATGACATCCTTGTAGGGACTATCGTCGGTGCCCTCGCCGGGGCTGTAGTCTACATCGCATACATAACCAAGTATCTGGCCTTCTTCAGGGTAATCTTTGGGAGTCTCAGTCTTGACCGTTTTATATACGCCCTCTTAATAGCGATAACAGCCCCCATTGCTGCGGTAATAATCCGCTCCGCAATAAGCAGGAGAAGGGAGTTCGCGGCGGACGAGGGTGGCGCGAGACTCAGTGGCAAACCCTGGGCTCTTGCAAGCGCTCTCCTTAAGCTTGACAGGGCAGTAAAGAAGCTCCAGGCAGAACAAAAGGCTAAGAAAGCCAAGCAGAAGGCCCTCGGGAATCCTGGACTGGCTCACCTATTCATAGTCAACCACTTTGAGCGGGACAAGGTTTCCACCCTTTTTGCAACTCATCCGCCGACCAAACAGCGCATTGAGCACCTCAGGAAGATAGCGAAGGAAATGGGCGTAGAGTTCCAGTACTGACGTGTTTCTGCACTTTCTTAATTTTCTTTAAAGAAAGATGCTCTTTGTCATTGCACCGTCTATTACAAGGGTGGAACCGAGCATATACTCGGCCTCATCACTCAGGAGAAAGGCCACGAGCGAGCCAAGTTCGTCCCATCTCCCCGTTCTGTGGAGGGGTGTTCTGGAAAGTACCTCCCTCTCCCAGGTTTCCCCGAAGGATTCTCCCCTAACTTCTGCGATCACCCGGAGGTTCTCTTTTGCCCGTGGGGTCTCGAAACTCCCAAGAAGGATGGAGTAAGCCATTATTCCATGCTTTCCATAGGTTCTTGAAACGCTCTTGGCAAGCTGGATGAGACCAGCTCTCGTCGTATCTGCCAGGATGAGTGGAGGCATAGGCTCCTTTATCGAGACAGAGTTAAGGTAGATAATCTTGCCCTTCATGCCCTTCTCAAGCCATTTTCTGACGAGGAGCGTCGTTAGATAACCTGGTGCAACCGTGTGGAGCTCTGCAGCCTCCTTCCAATCATCGTAGCATGTTTCATTGAGAAGGCAGGGTTCGCAGGAGATATTTGGCGCATTCCAGACGAGGGCGTCAACCCTGCCCATGAGTTCCCAAGCTTCTCTTATGAGGTTCTCAAGATCCTCTCTGCGGAGCAGGTTGGCCAGGACTGTGTGAACTTCTCCGAACCTAGACAGTTCTTTTTTGGCATTGTCTAAGTTCTTAGAACTGTGAGAGCTTATCACAACCCTTGCGTTTCTTTTCAAAAGCTCCCTTGCAATGTGGAAGCCTATCCCCCTCGACGAAGCTGTGATGATGATTCCTAAGCCCTCAAGGTCGATCCCGATGCTCATGGGATCCAATACCCGCAGGGGTCTAATAATCTTACGGTGGACATTTTTCCAAAGATTACACGAATTCGGGTAGCCTAATTAATCACTTTGACAGCTTTTTCACCAAAACCCTATTAAGACGAAAAACCTTCGATTTTAAGCAGATTTCTTGAAAAATTTGGGGGTGAAAAGGTGAGATTCTACATCTGCAGGGAGAGAGATGATCCTAAACCTTTCAGAATAGCTATCATTGGAGCTGGCCCTGCCGGACTCGCAGCCGCGGGCTATCTCGCATGCAGGGGCTATGAGGTTCATGTCTATGAGAAGATGCCCGAAGGCGGGGGAATGGTCGCCTTTGCCATCCCTGAGGTTAGGATTCCAGTGAAGGCCGTTAGAGAAGGCATGGCGGATCTCGAAAGGATCGGAGTCAATTTCCACTTCCGGACGAAGGTGGTCTATGACTCTCCCAAGGAACTTGGGGATGAGTGGGCCGAACACTTTGTGTCCCTTGAGAGACTTTTGGGAGAGTTTGACGCTCTTCTTATAGCAACAGGAGCTTGGAGGCCGAGGAACCTGAAGGTTCCTGGTATTGATCTGTCGGGCGTTTACGATGCCCTAACCCTGCTCCATCACGTAAAGATGGCTAGGATCGGATACTACCCATGGAGCCGTATTCCTGACCTGAAAGGCAAGCACGTTGTTATAATTGGGGCGGGCTATACTGCCGTTGACGTAGCTATTGAGGCAAGGCTGTTGGGAGCTGAAAAAGTCACGATTGTCTACCGTCGTTCTCTTAATCAGAGCTACGCTAAGGCAGAAATTAGAAAGCTTGTTGGGGAGGGCATGGAGTTCATCGAGATGGCCTCTCCGGTCAGGATTATTGGTAATAAAAAGGTTAAAGGTATTGAATTCTGCAGAACGAGAATAGTCGAGGGAAGCGTTGTAATGACCAATGAGTGCTTTGTAATCGACGCAGATGTGGTTGCCTACGCCATTGGCCAGCTCCCGACGAGCCCGATAAGAGAGGTGGTCTGCGCCAATGAAGAAATCCTGAAGGAGGCGGGAATATTCTTTGCAGGGGATGTACTTGCACCGAGAAACATCGGGACGGCTATGCGGGAAGGGAGGGCCAGGGCCAATGAAATTGAAGAATGGTTGCTGAGCAAGGCTCCGAGGAAGATATTTCCGGTTTCTGCAACCACAAGGCTGATAGAGTCAGTCATGAGCGGAAAGTGCTGAAGAACAGGAAAAAGATATCCTAAAACATGCCTATATGATGCTCAAGGGAAGGTTAAGTTTTTATTTTCCATGTTATAATTATTATCGAAAAGAAAAGAATGCGGGTGGGATTATGGAAGAAATAGACTTTAGAGCTGCAGCTGAGCTTCTCTCTGCCACTTCTGAGTGGATGGGAAACGGAAGGACAAAGACAGAGATAGGTGGAATGCAAGTTGAGGTTGACAACCCCTTATCAGTTTCGCCGATGGGAGCGCCGAAAAACGTGACCTGGCCCGAACAGCTACTCCCGGCGGCTATGGCCGCGTGCTTTATCACCACAATGAGCAGTATAAGCGAGAGGCTCAGAATGCACCCGAAGGTAATACGGGTCACGGTAAAACCTCTTCTAGCTAGAGATATAGACGGAGGCTTCAAGTTCGAGAAGATGTTCATCACGGTGGAAGTTTCTCTTCCTAAGGAAGAAGTTTCTAAGGCTGAAAGGTTAATCGAACTCACTCACAGTTACTGTCTGATCAGCAAGGCCCTGAAGGGCAACGTTGAGGAGATCATCGAGACAAAGGTGAATGAGGTTTAGCACCGCTCGGTTCTTTTCGCCCAGGCACAAGTTTATAATTCCCCCTTTCCAATTTTTACCCATGACCGAGCCGAAAGATATCGTCCTTAAGGAGAGCGCAGAGGTTGAGGGAACCCCGATAGAGGGGCCGTGGCTGGATGAAGTCAAGAGCCTCGAGGAAGTGCTCGATTATTACGAGAGAATAGG
>JALTCK010000017.1 GCA_027074805.1 Thermococcus sp.
CTGAGGTGGTCCTATGGAGTTTGGGGAGCTGGAGCGCAGACTCGTTGAGTTTCGGGATGCCAGGAACTGGAAGCGCTATCACACGCCCAAGAACCTCGCGATATCAGCCGCTATTGAGCTTGGAGAGCTTTTGGAGCATTTCCAGTGGAAGAGCGACGGGGAGATACTGGAGGCGGCGAAGGACCCGGAAAGGAGGGAGGCCATGGGTGACGAGATAGCGGATGTGATTATCTACCTCGTCCTGCTGGCCCACGAGCTGGGAATAGACCTGGATAAAGCCGTTGAGAGGAAAATCCGGAAGAACGAGCTCAAGTACCCCCTTCCAGAAAGGCCTCTCTGAGCGCCCTTATTTCATCATCGCCCAGCCTGTTCCTTATCCAGCGCTCCTTCAGGTTGAGGTTCTCGTCCTCAACGTCCAGAACGGCCTTCCTCACGCCTCCCCTTGGCCGTTTGCAGTCCCCTTCCCATCTCGGGATCACGTGAACGTGCAGGTGGGGAACCGTTTGGCCTGCGGCTCTCCCGAGGTTCATCCCAACGTTGAAGCCGTCCGGCTTAAGGGTTTCTTCGAGCTTTTCCATGGCGAGGTCTACCCCCCTTACGAGCGCCGATTTCTCCCCATCTCTGAGCTCCTCCCATCTCTCGACGTGCCTCTTCGGAACGACGAGGAGATGCCCCCTGTTGGCTGGATAGGAGTCGAGGAGTATTCTTATCAGCCCGTCCTCGTAGAGGACGTTTTCGGGTCGGGGATTGCAGAAGGGACATTCCATACCGAACACCAAAGGCTTAAAACACCGGGGGAATAAAAACCTCGTGGTGGTGGCATGGAAGAAACGCTTGTCGTAATGGGGAGAACATATCGGAAGTTCTTCGCAGTGGGGATGCTCTTCCTGCTTACTGCCTTCGCCCTCGTCATATGGCAGCCCTTTGGAAGGAATGCGTCGCTGACCCTGGGGATTGCCCTCTTCGCGGTGGCGTTCATTCCGCTGGAGATGGCGAGGAGGATAGCCAGAAAGATGGCACTCGTGGTGATGAGGAAGAATAGAAAAGCTTAATTATCGACCCGCGAAGTATTGGGGAGGGAGAAGGAGTAAATTAGAGGTGATGTGAATGGCGTTTGTACCACCACAGGCAGGCTACGACAGGGCGATTACCGTTTTCAGCCCTGACGGCAGGCTTTTCCAGGTGAATTATGCCCGGGAGGCAGTTAAGAGGGGCGCAACGGCCGTGGGGGTTAAGTGGAAAGATGGAGTTGCCCTTGCCGTTGAGAAGAGGATAACGAGCAAGCTTATAGAGCCGAGGAGCTACGAGAAGATATTCCAGATCGACGACCACATAGCCGCGGCCCCGAGCGGCATAATAGCCGACGCCCGCGTTTTAATCGACAGGGCCAGGCTGGAGGCCCAGGTTTATCGCCTGACATACGGCGAGCCGGTGCCGCTGAACGTTCTCGTCAAGAAGATATGCGACCTCAAGCAGGCTCACACTCAGTACGGTGGGGTCAGGCCCTTCGGCGCGGCCCTGCTGATGGCGGGCGTCAACGAGGAACCCGAGCTCTATGAGACCGACCCGAGTGGGGCGTACTTCGAGTGGAAGGCCGTCGCCATAGGGAGTGGAAGGAACACCGCGATGGCGATATTCGAGGAGCACTACACCGACGACATAGGTATGGAGGACGCCATAAAGCTCGCGATACTCGCTTTGGCGAAGACACTCGAGGAGCCGAGTGCGGACTCGATAGAAGTAGCTTACATAACCACCGGGGACAAGAGGTGGAAGAAGCTCTCGAAGGAAGAGGTCGAGAAGTACCTCTCCGAGATGCTGAAGGAAGCCGAGGAAGAGGAAGTTGAGGAGAGGGAGGAGGACTACTCCGAACTCGACAGCAACTACTGAGGTGGGGGGAATGCCGATAAGCGTTGATAAGGCAGTGATTGCGCGGTTAAAGACTCACGGTGAGACCTTTGAGGTGCTCGTAGACCCTTACCTCGCCCGGGACTTCAAGGAGGGCAAGGACGTCCCCATCGAGGAGATACTTGCAACTCCCTATGTTTTCAAGGACGCCCACAAGGGCGACAAGGCGAGCGAGCACGAGATGGAGAAGATATTCGGCACCAGCGACCCCTACGAGGTGGCCAAGGTAATTCTCCGCAAGGGTGATGTTCAGCTGACGGCGGAGCAGAGGAAACACATGCTCGAAGAGAAGAGGCGCTATATAGCGACGATAATCCACAGGCATGCCGTCGATCCGAGAACAGGTTATCCCCACCCCGTCGACAGGATTCTTCGAGCCATGGAGGAGGCTGGGGTTCACGTTGACCTCTTCAAGGATGCCGAGGCCCAGGTTCCCGGCGTCATTAAGGCCATAAGGCCTCTCCTCCCGATAAAGATGGAGCTCAAGGTAATAGCGGTGAAGGTTCCGGGCGACTATGTCGGAAAGGCCTACGGAGAGGTCAGGAAGTTTGGCAAGATAAAGAGGGAGGAGTGGGCCAGCGACGGCTCATGGCTCTTCCTCATTGAAATTCCCGGAGGAGTTGAGGAGGAGTTTTATGAAAAACTAAATGCCCTCACAAAGGGCAATGCTGTAACTAAACTAATAGAGAGGAAGGGACTATGAGGAGGATTTTTGTAAAACCACGTGAACTGGTGGTCCCTGGCACTTTATTGGCTCAGGGGCCTTTTAAGAACGGTAGAGGGACTTTCAGAGAGGGCAACAGGATATATTCGACTGTAATAGGCCTTGTAGAGGTCAGAAAGGACATGATACGGGTTATCCCTTTGGAGGGCCCTTACATCCCGGAGGTTGGGGACAACGTACTCGGCAAGATAATTGACGTGAGGTTCTCCAACTGGAGTGTTGATATAGGGGCTCCCTACGAGGCCAATCTCCGCGTTCAGGACGCGACCGAAGAGCGTGTAGATTTACTCAAGACTGACCTAAGGAAGATCTTCGACATCGGGGATATAATCTATGCCAAGATAAAGGCCTACAACGAGATAAACCAGATAGATCTTACCACAAGGGGAATGCCTTTCAAAGGGGGACCACTGAGGGGAGGTCAGCTTGTAACGATAACACCCTCTAAGGTTCCGAGGCTGATCGGTAAGGGTGGTTCCATGATAAATATGATCAAGAGGCTCACCAGCACAAGGATAATAGTCGGCCAAAACGGATGGGTATGGGTCAGTGGAAAGAATGAGGAGCTTGAGAGGCTAGCCATAGAAGCCATCTTGAAGGTCAACAGGGAGAGCCACACTCAGGGACTAACGGACAGAGTGAAAGAGTTTCTCTTAGTCCAGCTCAGGGAGCTTAAAGAACAAGGAGTAATTGAGGAGATTCCCCGGATAGAGGAAAAGGGGGAAGGTGAAGAAGAATGATGGGCAAACCAGAGGATTTGAAGCTCATAGATGAGAACGGTAAGAGAATCGATGGTAGAAAGAAATATGAACTCAGGCCTATAAGCATGGAGATCGGCGTTCTAAAGAATGCCGACGGTTCTGCCTACGTTGAGTGGGGTAAGAACAAGGTTCTCGCGGCTGTTTATGGCCCGAGGGAGATTCATCCCAAGCACCTTCAGAGACCGGATAGAGCTATACTCAGGGTTCGCTACAACATGGCTCCTTTCAGCGTAGAGGAGCGCAAAAAGCCCGGCCCCGACAGGAGGAGCGTCGAGATAAGCAAGGTCATAAGGGGGGCCCTTGAGCCTGCCCTGATCCTTGAGATGTTTCCAAGGACCTCCATTGACGTTTTCATCGAGGTTTTGCAGGCCGACGCTGGAACGAGGGTTGCCGGAATCGTAGCGGCTTCCCTGGCTCTCGCAGACGCCGGGATTCCAATGAAGGACCTTGTCTCAGCCTGTGCTGCGGGTAAGATAGAGGGTGAAATAGTCCTCGACCTCAACAAGGAGGAGGACAACTACGGTGAGGCAGACATTCCTGTGGCGATAATGCCTCTGAAGAACGACATAACCCTGCTCCAGATGGATGGTTACCTCACTAAGGAGGAGTTCATTGAGGCCGTCAGACTTGCTATCAAGGGTGCAAAGGCCGTCTATCAAAAGCAACGCGAAGCACTAAAGGTCAGGTATCTCAAAATAGCAGAGGAGGTCGGTGGGGGTGAGTGAGATGGACGTCATGGCAGGGATAATGCGCGACCACATAATAAACCTTCTCAAGGAGGGCAAGAGGGTCGATGGTCGCGGCCTTGAGGACTATCGTGATTTGGAAATCAAAGTCAACGTCATTGAGAAGGCAGAGGGTTCCGCATGGGTAAGGCTCGGGAACACTCAGGTTCTCGTTGGCATTAAGGTCGATATGGGCGAGCCCTTCCCGGACCTCCCAGATAGGGGCGTCATAACGACCAACGTTGAGCTCGTTCCTCTCGCCTCGCCAAACTTTGAGCCAGGACCACCAGATGAAAACGCAATAGAGCTCGCCCGCGTCGTTGACAGGGGGATAAGGGAGAGCGGTGCAGTTGAGCTGGACAAGCTGGTCATAGTTCCTGGGAAGCTCGTCAGGGTAATCTTCGTCGATGTACACGTGCTCGACCACGACGGCAATCTCCTCGATGCAACTGGGATAGGAGCCATAGCTGCCCTTCTCAGTACGAGGATTGCGAAGGTGGTCTACAACGAAGAAACTGATGAGGTGGAGGTACTCGATGAGTATGAGCCGCTGCCTGTGAGTAGGATACCGATCCCCGTAACCTTCGCGAAGATAGGCTCCACAATTCTCGTCGATCCGGTCTTGGACGAGGAGCGCGTCATGGATGGTAGGATAACCATAACGACCGATGAGAATGCCAGGATATCCTCGGTCCAGAAGGGAGAAGGAGGCTCTTTCAAGCTCGAGGAAGTAATGTACGCCGTTGACACGGCTATAGAGAAGGCTTCGGAAATTAGGGAGAAGGTTCTTGAGGCAATTAGGGGAGGGTGAAACCTTCCTTGTTCTGATTTTATTTTTGCCTCGAGGGAAAAGAGATATAAAGAGGAACCTCCAAATTAACCCAGTCTCACGATTAACTGGGGGGACGTGTAATGGGATTGTTTGACAGCCTTAAGAAGAAGGAAGCCGCTCCGAAGAAAAAGGTTCCCGCCTCCGTTAAGAAGGAGGTTGCCCCAAGGCGTGACATCGATGTGGTGCCTCTTGAGGAGGATGTCATTGCTGTGGAACTCGTAAAGCCTCAGATCAGGTACGTGAAGAAGATAGTGGTGACCAGCTATTCCGACCTTGAGAGGATATCGGAGGAGCTCCAGGAGGGGAACGTGGTACTTGTTGATCTTACTCCTCTGGAGTCCAGACCGGACCTGATCGAGAAGGTCGCAGAGCAGATAAAGGGAATGGTCAACGCTCTCGGCGGCCAGGCAGCTAAAATCTGCAAGCACGAGATAAAGCTGCTCCTGGTTCCGGCTGACATAAAGATCGCCAAGTGAACTCCTTTTTATCCATTGTCTTTGTAAGCAGGAGCTTTTCTCAATTATTTGGTGGTGAGAATGAAGGATAAGAATAAGAAGGCCAATGAGACCGGGGAGATACAGGTTCTTCCCCTCGGGGACTGCCCCATATGCGGGGGTAAGGGCACCCTAAAGGTCATCCAGCACGTCCACGAGATTCCCTACTTCGGAAAGGTCATGGAGAGCACGATCTACTGTGAGAAGTGTGGCTATAGGAACGCTGATGTCATGATACTCGAGGACAGGCCGCCCAAGCTCTACACGGTGAAGGTCCAGAACGAGAAAGACCTCTTCACGCGCGTGGTGAGGAGCAAGAGTGGCACGATAGAGCTCGAAGAAGTTGGCGTCAAGATAGAGCCGGGGCCGGCTGCTGAGGGCTTCGTCAGCAACGTCGAGGGTGTTCTAGAGAGGGTCAAGGAGACGCTTTTGATGGCGAAGGAGTTCAGAAGGCAGGAGGGGGATGAAGAGGCCGTCAATAAAGCCGACGAGATACTGGAGTACATAGAAGAGGTCAGGGAGGGGAAGAAGCCCCTTACAGTTAAGATAGCGGATCCCCTGGGCAACAGCGCGCTGGTAGGCGAGAAGGTCAAGAGCAGGCTCTTAACCCAGGAGGAAATAGATAGTTTAAGCCTCGGGCCCTACGTCAAGGTGGAGCCGGAGGAGGCTGAGAACGGGGAAAACCGGTCGAAAGAGGACGAGTCCTCCAAGGGGGAGGGTCAGAGGTAAACCACTTCCCTCGTCAGGAGGTCCTCTATCAGGCTCTTCACCCATTCCTTCCTTGTTTTCCTCGAGAGGTGGATTATGCCCTCCACGTGGACGCCGTATTTTTCCTTAAGCTCCCCCCTGCTCACGGGCTCTTTGAAGAGGAATGGCCTCTCCACCGTGAAGGCGTAGCCGTAGTCCTTTATGTACTCTCCCAGCCACTTCTTCCCGTTCTCGCCGTGGACGAGGCTTAAACCGCTCGTCTCCTTCGTCATCTCCCAGAGGGTATCTAGGTCGGCCTTTATCACCTCGCCGACCTCAAATCCACCCGCTATCGTCCCCCTCCTCGTCAGCGTCTGCTCCTCGTGGAGGCCGAGTCTCCTCAGCGTGTCCCTCAGCTCGTAGGGGTTTCCCCTTGCTATGTAGAGGAAGACCGTGTCCCCTTCCCGGAAGGCCCGGCTCTTCCTGATCTCGACCGTCTTAAGGCCTCGGAAGATGAGCTCTGCGTAGACTTGGTGGAGTGCTATGACGTGCTCCATCCTTTCACCGCCACTCCATCAGGGACAATCTTTTAAAACCTTCGCGGTTACTATCTGCTGGGGTCACAATGGTCAGCTTGAGGCTGAGAAAAGACTTTGTTGCGGTGGTGATGGCCTCTTTCATCATAGCCCCGATCGCGTGGATAAAGGATTTTGACTTCCTTGGGCTCTTCTTCATGAACTTCGGCCTCATAATCCTGGCCCTTTCAGGGAGGAGGGCTATTAGAGTAGATGCTCACGAGGTTAGGGTGAGGAAGAGGGGCTCCTCCTTTAGGGTCGAGGTCTTCAGGAACGGGGAAAAACTATGGTCCCGGGACGTTTCAGACTACGCCGAGTTTGGGACTTCACCTTCGACGTGAGGGATGGAGGAGTCGTGGTGATCCAGCGGGGCGAGGAGGTTGGAAGATTCCCGTGAGAGCTATGCCGGTGGTCTCCAATGGAGCTCGAGAAGGTTCACGTCAGAAACGAAAGGCTCTGGAAGGCTGGTCTGCTTTATCTGATCCTCTCACTGCTCATGGCCTTTGCCACTGCTGGATGGGGGTTCACCCTTTCTTTGGTGAACGTCACAATGGCGCTTGTTTTCCTCATCTCTGCCGCTTGTTTTCGGGCGCTGAGAATAACCTGTGAGGGGAATTCCTTCCTTCTTGCCCCTGATTATTCAACTTCGAGGCTCATCATAAAAACTACCGACGGGAGGGTTCTCCTGAGCGAGTTTTTGCCGTCTTTTGGGGAAGTTGAGCTCGAAACCCCCTGTGGCCATCTAAGGGTCAGGGCCTTACATCACCGATCCGGGAAGGTCGAGCTTCTGATAACGGCTGGAGAAAAGGAGCTCACCCTCCCCTGAGCCTGATGGTAGCCGTGATAACGTCGCTCACAACGCCGCTGGCGGTCTCCTTTAATCCTGCCCCTGCGCCCCTTATGAGTAGCTCGCCTAGGAGGTCGGTCTTTATCAGGGCCGCGTTCTGTGTTGACGAGACTGCCAGGGGGCTTTCCTTTGGAAGCTCCTTCGGTTCAACGGAAACCGAGCCCCTCTCTATCGATGCAACGAGCCTGAGAGTCTTACCTTCTTTCCTGACCCTCTGGACGTCCTCCAGGGGGAGGCCGTCGATACCTCTGATCTCTATCTCGTCAAAGGTTATCGGTTCAAAGGCCAGGCAGTGGAGTATCGTGGCCTTATAACCAGCGTCAAAGCCGAGTATGTCGCCGCTCGGGTCGTGCTCGGCTATGCCGAGCCTTTGGGCCCCCTTCAGGGCCTCCTCCAGGGGAACTCCCTCCTCCATCTTGGTAAGGATGTAGGTCGTCGTCCCGTTGAGCACTCCCTCTATACCCTCGATAGAGTCTGCGAGGAGGGTCTCCCTGAGAAGCCCTATAATCGGAGTTCCCGCCATCACGGTGGCCTCGAACAGGTACGGAAGCTCCCTTCTCCCGGCCTCGGCAGTAAGCTCGGCGTAGTGGAAGGCCAGGGGTGGCTTGTTGCTTGTGACGACGGCCCGTCCTCTCTTGAGGGCCTCCATGTGCCATTCCCAGGCGTTCTTGTCGTTGGTAACGTCGATAACGATGTCAGCATCGATCTCTTTCACGGCCTCCATCGGCGAGAACTCGTAGACCTCGTAGTCGTTGCTCCAGGCGGAGAGCCGTCCGAAAGCCTCCTTGACGTTCAGCACCTCTCTAAGGTCCATTCCCTCCGGCAACCAAACCGTCCCGCTTCTGTCCGAAATGCTCACGACCTTGAAGGAGACGCCGTACTTCTCTTTGAAGACCCTTTCTTTCTCGAGCAGGACCCTTGCCGTTGCCCTTCCAACGTTTCCAAAGCCAAAAATACTCAACTTAACCTCGCCCACTGGAAACACCTCAAAAAAGAGATTGGGTCACCTCTTTAGGATGACTCTTATGATGTCCATGTCACGGACTATCCCGACTAGCTCTCCCTCTCCCTTTATGACGGGGAGCTGTTCTATGTGGTACTGCACCATCTTCTGGGCGACGTCGTAAATGCTCATGTGGGGTGTAGCCACAACGAGCTCGGAGTTCATTATGTCCTCAACGGGCTTCTTAGGGAGTTGGAGCTCGGCCTTCTCAAAGAGGAGCGTCGGGTTGCTCTCAAGTATCCAATCCTCTTCACTCGAGGCAGCCAGTGCTGTCTGTTTCATGACCCTCACTACCTCGCTGTCCTTTAGGAGATCGGTCTCGTCGACCATTCCGACGAGATTCCCGTCGTCATCGATAACCGGAATGGCCATCGCGTTGCAGAGGAGGAGGGCCTTTAGGGCAGCCTTCAATGGAGTCCCGCACCAGACGACGCCGACGTTCTTCTGGTAGTAATCCGCTATGGTGATATCCTTCAAGTTCTCATTCTTGGCTAGGTAACGCCTTACAATGTCGCCAACGGTCAATATTCCTACTACCTTGTCGTTTTCATCAACAACGATTACCCTTCTGTAGTCCATCTCGAGCATCTGTCGGACGGCCTTCTTGAGGTCGTCCTTTGGCTTAACCAAGGGTACGTCACGCTTGACGAGCATAGCAAGCTGGTCCTCATCCGGGTGGAGGAGCACCTGCTTTATGCTGATGATGCCGACCAGTTTCTCCTCTCGATTAACTACGGGGAATGAGCGGACTTTGTGAGTCTTAAACAGTTCAAGGGCATAGTCCCTTGTGGCGGGTAGTTTTATGACGACTGGATCGGATGTCATTAAGGTTTTCACTCGCATTTTTCACACCACCGCTTTAACCTAAACCGTTTTTCCCCTATTTTAAGGTTTTCATCAGAGAAACGACAAAAAGATAATGGAGTCAGCCTAGGATGGCTAAGAACACACCGGCAGCAACGGCAGTTCCAATGACTCCTGCAACATTCGGACCCATTGCATGCATCAGTATGAAGTTCCCTGGGTCCTCCTCGCTCGCCATTCTCTGGACAACGCGAGCTGACATCGGAACGGCTGAAACTCCTGCTGCCCCTATCATCGGGTTTATCTTTCCACCACTGAGGTGTTTCATGAGCTTCCCAAATAGAACCCCTCCAGCCGTTGCGCTGGCAAAGGCCACTATACCGAGTCCGAGTATCATGAGGGTTTGACTGGTCAGGAAGCTCTCCGCCCTCATGGTTGAGCCGACGCCCAGCCCGAGGAAGATGGTGACGATGTTCATAAGTTCCTCCTGGGCGGCCTTGCTGAGTCTCTCGACAACGCCACTCTCCCTAAAGAGATTGCCTATCATAAGCATTCCAACGAGAGGTGCGGCGCTGGGGACGAGGAGGCCGATGACGATCATGCTGACTATCGGGAAAATAATCTTTTCCCTCTTGGAGACAGGTCTTAGCTGTTCCATCCTTATTTTTCTCTCCTCCGGACTGGTAAGGGCCCTGATGATCGGCGGCTGTATGAGTGGGACGAGGCTCATGTAGGAGTATGCCGCTACGGCAGTCGCTCCCAGTATCTCCGGCGCGAGCTTTGTTGTTAGGTATATCGTGGTGGGGCCGTCTGCACCTCCGATGATTCCTATGCTCGCCGCCTGGTGCAGGTTGAAGCCGAGCGCTAAAGCCGTGAGCATCGCTATGAACACACCTATCTGTGCCGCCGCACCCATGAGTGCGGTCTTGGGGTCTGCTATCATTGGCCCGAAGTCGGTCATCGCTCCCAGTCCGAAGAATATCAGGAGCGGCACTATCTCGGTTCTAATCAGCGTGTAGTAGATTATGTCGAAGATTCCGGGCGGGCCGTACTGCTGGTTGAGGTAGCTCATGCTGGCGAAGATGTTATCGGCTATATGCTCTGGCAGATTCGGTGCTATCGGCCAATTGGCTAGGTGCCCGAGGGGGACGTTGACTAGCACTGCGCTTATTCCTATCGGGAGGAGGAGTAATGGCTCCATCCCATAGCGAATGGCTAGGTAAACTAGGGTCAGGCCGACTGCTATCATGACTAAGTTGCCCCACGTGAGATTGAAGACCCCCATTCCTTGGAAGAAGACTACTATCTGTTCCACGATCCCTGCCATGTGCCTCACCCGAGCTCTATGAGTGATTGTCCGGTGTCGACTGTGTCGCCTTCTTTAACGAGGATTTTCTTCACTACCCCGTCTTTTGGCGCTGGGATCTCGTTCTCCATCTTCATTGCCTCTAAAACGAGTAACCCCTGACCGGTTTTGACCTCATCGCCTTCCTTGACGAGTATTCTAAGAATCTTGCCCGGCATTGGGGCGGTAACCACT
>JALTCK010000018.1 GCA_027074805.1 Thermococcus sp.
TGTTTCTGACGCCAGCTCTCGTTGAGACCAAAGTAGACTGGGCCGGAGAAAAGAATGGAGAAGCCCTCCTCGTCACCCACATGCGGTTTTACAACCCCAACAGCTACCCACTACCTGTTGCAAACACGAGCTTCAATGTATATGCAAACGGGATAAAGATAGGATACGGGAGTACAAAAAAAGCCGTCATAATACCCGCAAAGGGCTATGCCACAGTGGACGTTGACACATACATTTACGAAAACAGGTTACCGGAGGTATGGGCCCTCCACGTTCAGAACGGGGAAAAGAGCAGGGTAAGGGCAGACATCTTCCTGAACCTCAGACTTCTTGGGAACGAATACGAGATCAAAATAGCGAGTTACGAAGAGAAGGTTCAGACCAACATCATGGAGGAGCTCAACAGAATGCTCAACGAGATGCTTAAGGGATGAAGTTTTTAAGGTTTCCTCCTTTCCAATTTCGGTGAGAGAGATGGACGCTAGAGAGATACACAAGTTCCTGAATAGGATGTGGGAGAGCATATTCACCCTCAACGAGGAGCTCAAGCTTGAACTCCCGAAGGAGGGCTTCAGGGTAGAGGACGTTGAAGAGGCCTTCGGGGCGTACATCTTCCTCGACGGCGAGTGGAGGCTTATGAAGTACCCGCACCCGGCCTTTGAGATAAAACCCCAGATGGAAGTCGGAGCTACCCCGGAGAGCTACTACTTCGTCGTTGCCGTCCCAAGGGAGAGGATAAGTGAGAACTTCCTCGGCCTTTTCCTGGAGATCTTCCCGAGGAGCTTCATCTACGGCAGCGAGGACTTTCTGAACGACTTCTACAACTGGAGGCGTGATGGAAGGGTTTCCCCGACGGAAGTTCTGGAGAGGATAAAAAAAAGCAATGAAAAAGTCTTCCAGTTCGAAGCCAACTTCGGCAGCGTAAAGGCTCTGAAACGGGGGGTACTAAGGCTGATAGACATCGGAAAACGCTTTGAAATCTTCAACCTCTGAGGGGTTAACATGTATCTCGAAGCCTTTCCACTGGAGCTGAGAGAGTATTATCGGCGATTGTTTGGAGAAGAGGCCGAAGAAATCATGGCCTCCCTCAGGACACCGGTGGAGAAGTACTACATCCGCGTTAACACCCTCAAAACGAGCAGGCAGAAGCTAATGAGCATCCTCAGGAGGGAAGGGCTGAAGCCGAAGAGGAGCCCCTACCTCAAGGAAGGAATATACTTCGAGAGGAAGGGCCCGAACTTCGATGATGACTCCGAGCCTGGACTGCCTGTGGTGAGGGCCACCAAGTTTGCCAGTGAGAGCGTCTACCAGGGGGCCATGCTCTACGCCCCCGGTGTCCTCCAGGCAGACAAGAAGATAAAGCCCGGAGATGAAGTCGAGATTAGAGACCCAAGGGGACTTCTCGTTGGTGTGGGAATAGCCAGAATGAGTGCCAAGGAGATGGTGGTCTCGACGAGGGGACTGGCTGTTGAAGTAACGCTACCGAGGTTCAAGCTGCCGAGTTTGAGCGAGCTGGAGTCCTTTAAGGAGGGTCTTTTCTACGCCCAGAGCCTGCCCTCGATGGTTGTGGCCCATCTCCTTGAGCCAAGCGAGGAGGAACTGATAATCGACATGACCGCCGCCCCCGGGGGAAAGACGAGCCATATAGCCCAGCTCATGGAAAACAGGGGTGAAATTATAGCGATTGACAAGTCAAGAAACAGACTGAAGAAGATGGAGGGAGAGCTCGAGAGGCTCGGCGTGAAGAACGTCAAGCTAATCCACATGGACTCGCGGAAGCTTCCTGAGCTGGGAATCCAGGCGGACAAGATACTCCTCGATGCACCCTGCACAGCTCTCGGTATAAGGCCGAAACTCTGGGAGGGAAGGACTCCAAGAGACATAGAAGCGACCGCACACTATCAGAGGCATTTCATCAACGCCGCCATAAAATCCCTCAGAAAAGGCGGCGTTCTCGTTTACTCCACCTGCACTCTCAGCTACGAGGAGAACGAGGCCAACGTTAGGTACATGCTGGAAAAAGGCTTAAAGCTTGAGGATCAAAGTCTCTTTGTGGGTTCCCATGGAATCGGGATGGATAATGTCCAGAGATTTTACCCGAACAGACACCTGACTCAGGGCTTCTTTATTGCAAAGCTCAGGAAGGTGTAAATATGGACAAGAAGAAAGCGGCCTTCCTGGCCTTTGGCGTGCTCATGATAATCCTGCTCATAAAATGGGCGGGCTTAGAGGACGTTATAAAGGTCCTTAGAAGGGCGAGGCCCGACTACTTTCTGTTAGCAATATGCGTGTATATAATCGGGATTCTTCTCTGGGCCCTTAGATGGCGTGTTCTCCTAAAGAGCCTCCACATCCATGCTTCATTCAGAGTAATTCTAGGGGCCCTCTTCGTCGGAATCTTCGTTAATAACGTCACTCCTGGGGCAAGGGGCGGAGGGGAACCCGTAAGGATGTACTACCTTTCAAAACGGTCCGACGGGGAGTACGGACCAGTCCTAGCAACTGTCATGGCCGATAGAGTTCTGGACTTAATACCCACAGTTATCATGCTTCTGATTTCGACGGTCTACGTTTATGTCCTTGGTTCTTGGAGCCTTACCATTATACTCCTCGCCCTTGACGCCCTCCTAGCAGTCCTTATAATAACCTCCTTTGCAATCCTCCTTAACGAAGGAAGAACGAAGAGAATTTCATACTGGATTTTCAACTTCTTATCCAGAATAATGCCCAATAAAATGAAAAAGTACGAAAAGAAGTTTATACGTCTAATTGAGGTCAGCGTCCCCAAGTTCCAGAGCGGTTTCAAGCTCCTGATGAGAGACAAGAAAAGCTTTTTACTTGCGCTTCTGTATTCGTTCCTCTCGTGGTTCTTCGTCCTCCTGCGATCATATTTCGTCTTCTACAGCTTGAATTATCATATAAACCTCCTGGATGTCATGGTCGTTCAGATGGTGGGGATAGTTATAGGCCTTGTTAGCATAATACCTGGTGGCGCCGGCCTTATAGAAACCGTTAACTCCGCGGTATACGTCCTCCTTGGGATAGACAAGGGCATAGCCGTGACAGCTACCCTTGTGGAGAGGATAATATCCTACTGGGCCCCCACCTTCTTCGGTGGCGCTATCATGACTCACTTTGGAATAAAGGTCAGTGAGGAAAAGAAAGATTTAACTGATGAAACGCAAATGAACGTGGAGAGCAACTCTGAGGTAGGGGAATAAAATGGACTGGAAAAAAATAGTGTTCTTTGCATTTGGACTGATGATACTGGGTGGACTCATCCAGTGGGCAGGAGCCAAGGGTGTTGCAGACATCCTGAAGACAACAAACCCTGTCCACTTCACTATAGCAGTCCTATTATATCCAGCAGCACTTGCTGCGGGGGCCCTTAGGTGGAGAACCCTGCTAAAGGCCCTGGGAATAGAAGCATCGTTCTCAAAGGTCATGAAGTCGAGCCTCATAGGTATCTTCTTCAACAACATAAGCCCTGGAGCAAAAGGTCTTGGCGAGTTCATAAAGGTATACGACCTCTCGAAGGAAATAGGCGAGCCCTACGGGGCAATCACTGCGAGCGTTATGATGGACAGGATAATGGACCTCTTTCCAATAGTCTTCATGATGGCCGTGGCTACCATCTACACATACTCACTCGGGGAGACTGCCCTAACAATATTTACACTTATCCTCGATGTAATAATGCTGGCCTTCTCGGCATTCATTATAAGTCTCCTGATGAACGAGAAGAAGTCCGTCTCCACCCTATGGAAGATATTCCACCTCTACCAAAGGATTTCACCCGGTGGCGCAGAAAAAAGAAGAAAGAGCTTCGAGAACATAGCCAATGAAACTATACCCCTCTTCGAAAGGGATTTCAACAGGATAGCGGAGAGCAAAATCTACTCCCTCATAGCCATAGGATATTCCTTCCTCTACTGGCTTCTCACCATAGCTCGTTATTACTTTGTTTTCCTAGCCATCCACTACCCGATAAGCCCCCAGGACATAACCGTAGTCCTCGTCGTCGGGATGGTGGTCGGTATGTTTGCGATAATCCCGGGGGGAGCAGGGATAATAGAAGCCGCTAACTCCGCGGTCTTTATAGTCCTAGGAATAAACCCAGACCAAGCCGTTGCCGGAACCATCCTCGAGAGGCTAATATCCTACTGGGCACCAACTTTAATAGGCTCTTTCATTGTGGGAGAATCTGCCAGTTCCCCCAACGTGAATGAAAGCGGGGATGAGTCATGAAGTTTGGAGTGGTGGCTAGAAGAGACAAAACTGAGGCCCTGAAGCTCGCTTACAGGGTATACGACTTCCTCAAGGTTAGTGGCTACGATGTCATCGTTGACAGAGAAACATATGAGCACCTCCCAGAGTTTGATGAGGGAGATATTAGTGAACTCCACGAATTCAATGTTGATTTCATTATAGTTATAGGAGGAGACGGAACAATATTGAGGGTAGAGCACAGAACTAAGAAAGACATACCAATACTCGGGATAAACATGGGCACTCTGGGCTTCTTGACAGAAGTAGAGCCGCACGAGACGTTTTTTGCCCTGAGCAAGCTTCTCGATGGCGAATATCACATAGATGAGAGAATGAAACTCAGAGCCGTCCTCAAATCTGGCGAAAAAGTTCCAGATGCCCTCAATGAGGTGGCCATTCTGACTGGTATTCCGGGAAAGATTATTCATGTGAGATACTACGTGGACGGAGGTTTGGCAGATGAAGTAAGGGCAGACGGCGTCCTTTTCTCTACTCCCACCGGATCCACAGGCTACGCCATGAGCGCTGGTGGCCCTTTCGTCGACCCTCGCCTCGATGTCATTGTCATTGTTCCTCTAGCACCGATAGCTCTGAGTTCCAGGGCCATGATAGTCCCATCAAAGAGCAGAATAGACCTCAAAAACGTCTCTACTACGAGAGAGAGCATACTCTCAATAGACGGGCAGTTCTACCGCTACCTCGACCCTGAAAACGAAATAACGATAAGAGAATCGCCGAGGAGAACCAAGTTTGTGAGGTTCACAGATGAGATATACCCCAAGTATACAATGAAGATCAAGAGGAAGTTCTGAACAGTGATTCAATGTCATCTACAAGAACAAACTCTCTGATGAGTACGTTGAACTCCTTCTTATCAAGGGTATCCCTTCCAAGGACCAGCAGAAGGGTTCCCCCAGTAGCAAGAACGTTATCTTTCAACGTCGTAAGAAATCTAAACACTGATCTGAACTCGTTGTATATCAGAAGGGTTTCAACACAATCCACCACCACAACCCGCCCCCCTCCCCTGAGAAATTTAACTGCGGCCTCTAAAATGACATGGAGCTTTGCTGGTGAGACTCCCCTATCAGAGGATGGAGTGACCCAGAGAACCGAAACATTGTTTCCCAGCCCACTCCATTCTCCCGGGTTTCTCGTTATCAAAAGTGTTGGAGACTTCAAGGTCTTGAGGAGTTGCAACAGCCCTCCAGGTTCAGCTAGCAAGAGAAACACACCCGGAACCAGCTTGCTTCTCTGCAATGAAGTTTTGGGAGAGGGCAATATCTTTTTCTCAACGCTTGAGACATATCTCATGATGCCGTAGATAGTCCCGGATATCGCGAAGAAGTAGAGGACAAATTCCACGTTTAAGAGAATGTGTCTCGTGCCCTGACTGATAGTAAAGTCATCCACAACGTCCAACGCACGCCCAATAGTTGCCAAAACCAAGGAGAGGGCAGTTATATTGATGAGGCCATCGAGTGGCTCGCCGTACCTGGAAACCCTCTTCAGTGCATAGTAGGCAGCATAGCCTATAATAACGAAGAGAAAAACGTCAGCGGCAAACCAGAGTGGGCTAACAACTAGCTCCATATAACCTCAACCTCGTCTGTTCTGAACCTTTGCTTTACGACGGTTTCATCAAGTGAAAACCTGATTCCAGCTCTGAACATCCTCAGCCCGGTATATGCTATCATCGCACCGTTGTCCCTGCAGAGGTCGTAGGGGGGAACAAAGAAGTCTATACCTCTGTCCTCGGTCATTATCTGGAGCATCTCTCTGAGTCTGTTATTGGCGGCGACGCCGCCGACCAAGACAACCTCATCCTTGCCCGTATGAGCCACCGCCCTCTCCGTCACCTCAACCAAGGCGGCGAAGGCGGTCTCCTGGAAGGAGTAGGCAAGGTCTTCAACGCGGTACTTGCCGGTTCTGTACTTCCTCACGGCCTCCGTGAGTATCCCAGAGAAACTCAAATCCATGCCTTTAACCGCGTAGGGTAGCTCTATGTAGCGCTCACCCGTAAGGGCGAGCTTCTCAATCTTCGGCCCGCCCGGAAAGCCCAAACCGAGCTCCCTCGCAAAGGTGTCTATCGCGTTCCCTATGCCGATGTCTAGGGTCTCACCGAAGACGCGGTAGCGGCCGCCTTCAAGAGCCAGAACCTGGGTGTTCCCGCCGCTCACGTAGAGGCCCACCGGATCCCTGACGCCGAACATCTTGGTTATCTCCACGTGGGCGATGCAGTGGTTTACCCCGACTATTGGCTTGTCGTGTTTTATCGCCAGGGCCCTCGCAGCGGTTGCGACGACCCTCAAAGCTGGCCCGAGGCCCGGCCCCTGGGAGAAAGCCACGAGGTCAACGTCGTCCATCGTTATTCCCGCCTCCTCAATCGCCTTCCCAAGTAGGGGCTTTAAAAGTCTCGCATGATGTTCAGCTGCCTCCTTCGGGTGTATTCCTCCCTTTTCAGTAGTGAGAGTATGGAATACGTTGGCCAGAACTTCGTTTTCTGTAACGATGCCTATGCCGAGAGTGTGGGCGGTACCCTCCAGACCAAGGGCTATCATCGTGATATGGGTTTGGAGAAGTGTATAAAAAGTTGCCGGGCTATCGTCCCGGCCGGTAAACCTTCTTCTCGAAGGTCACGAAGTCAGTCCAGGAGGCATGGGCCAGGAAGCCCACCCCAAGGTTCGGGCTGTCGCCCCTAAAGGCGTCCTCTCTGGCGGAGCCGCCAACGACCTCACCGACAAACCACGTGTGGTCGCCGTAGTCTCTTTCGTCAACGAGTCTGCACTCGATGTTCGCCAGCGCGTTCCCAATGCTCGGCGTTTCAATGACCTTCGATGGGACGAGCTCTATGGACGTCTCCTTCAGCTTGGAGGGGCCGTGCTTTGTCCCGACTATCCAGACGTCATCGAGCATGTCCAGGCCGGGGACGCTTATCACGAACTCGCGGTACTTCCTGACGAGCTTCCAGGTGTGTCTCTGCGGCGCTATAGCAACACCGACCATGAACGGCCTGGCGGAGACTATGGTAACCCAATCCGCCGCCATGACATTTGCCTCCTCCCCCCTGCCCGCCACGACGAGGTAAGTTCTCATCGGATAGAGAACCCTGTATGACTTCATCCCACCACCAAATATGAATCTGGCTTCATGGTATAAAAGGTTAAAGCTCCCAGGGAACACAGGATGCCAAAAGGAGAAAATCATCAGCGCAGGGAGAGCCAGTGGAGTGCCCTGGCGGCCCTTTCGGGCGTTGAGAAGTTCTTGATTCCGTTCATCTCCAGGAGCTTAACCCCTCCCCTCACCAGCTCCCCGGCCATGAAGTTGACGATGACCGGCTTGCCGCAGTCGGCCTCGATTATGGCCCTGGCTATCTCCTCACTGGGCAGGAAGATGGGCGGCACGCAGATAACGAGGAGCGAATCCACGTTTTCGTCCCGGCAGACGACTTCAATCGTTCTCCTGTATCTCTCGTAGTCCGCATCTGCTATCAGGTCTATGGGGTTCTTCACCGAGCACTGGGGCGGAAGGAATGAGCGGAGTTTTTGCACCGTATCCTCGCTCAGCTTAGCTACCTCAAGGCCGAGTCTTTCGAGACCATCAGTCGCCAGAACGCCGGGCCCGCCGGAGTTCGTGATCACCGCAACCCTCCTTCCGGCTCTTGTGTACATCTCGAAGGCCTTTGCAGCGTCGAAGAGCTCCTCCATCTCCTCGACTTCTATAGCCCCAGCCTGTTTAAAGGCCGCGCGGTAGATTTCGTAGCTCCCGGCGAGAGAACCTGTATGGCTTGCCGCTGCCTTTGCACCGCTCGCGCTCTTCCCGGCCTTGAGTATTATGACCGGCTTTTTGCTCGACGCATAGCGGAGGGCTTTGAGGAAGCGCCTCCCGTCCTTAACGCCCTCGATGTAGAGGGCAATCGCCCTAGTGTTCGGATCGTCGGCGAAGTACTCGAGGAAGTCGCTCTCGTTCAAATCTGCCGCGTTTCCATAGGAAACGAAGGCCGAAAATCCGATCCCCTCGTCGTTGCCCATCGCCAGGGCCGCACCGCCGAAGGCACCGCTCTGGCTGATCAGGGTTAATCCCCCCGGTCTAACCCGAACCTCAAAGGAGCCAAAGAACCTCCCGTGGACGCCGAAGATGCCGGCGCAGTTGGGGCCTATGATTCTAACGCCGTGCTTTTTTGCTTTTTCAACAAGCTCTCGCTCAAGTTCATTGTTCCCGACCTCGGAAAAGCCCGCGCTTATAACCACGGCACCCTTGATGAGGGGGCCAATTTCATCGATTAGAGCTGGAACGAACTTCGCCGGGATCGCCACTATGGCAGTGTCAACGGCTTCATCAAGCCTCTCGCTGATTTCAAAGGTCCTCCCTGCAACCTCGACGGTTCCGCCCTTCGGGTTTACAGGGACTATTCTACCCTCAAAGCCTCCCTCCACAATGTTTCGGAGAATCTCGTAGGCTATGGCGCCCTTCTTGAAGGAGCCAAATACCGCAACGCTGGAGGGATAAAAGAAGAAGTCCATTACTCCTCACCCTCACTTTCTTCGGGCTCTTCAGGCTCTCCCCCAACTTCTTCAGGCTCCTCAACGGACCCTTCTCCAGGCTCTTCGTTCAATCCTTCCTCGGACTCCTCCCCCCGGCCTCCACTAGAAAGCTTCTTGACTGCTATGAGAACCAAAATTAAGGCGACTAAGACACCACCGTAGAGCAACCAGACGTTCTTAGACTCCCTGACGGTTATAACGAGATTAACCGGTGATAGCTCCTTGTATTCACCAGATGAGAGTTCTATCTCCTTGAAGGGGAAGGGGAGTGAAACGTAAACCCGCCACTTCGTATAGAGCCAGCTTTCTTCCTTTTTTGCAGGCGGAATTGCAACACCCACAACCCTTATTGTGCCGTTCTTCTCCATCACATCCATACTGAGGGGATGAAGAGCCTGTTTGAATGTGTACAAAAGGATTCCCTTAACCACGCCCGGTGCGTTTTGGGCCGGAAAGATTGCCTCAAAGTAGAGATGACCATCTTCTGGAGTATAGCGGAGCTCCAGTTTCCTCGTGTTCGCGGTCCCGTTGAGGAACTTCACGAAGGAATAACCCGGGCTCTCAAGGGACACATTGGGAACGTAAGAACCGTTAACCCATACAGCAATATTTCCGGTTGCTTGAATCGGTTTAGGGCTGAGTTCGTGAAGGGCGTAATCGGGCGGGAGTATAAGGACAAAGCGGTTCCAGTTAAAGGCATAGGTTCTGTTCGACATCCATAGCGTGAGGTTTCCAGCCATTGGTGAGACAAGGTAGTTTCCTTTCAAAACAAGAAAATCCGTCACCCCAAGGTCCACAGTGGCATTCCAATCACTCCCAATTGTTATGGGGCCGTTCTTGGGCACTATGAAACTCGGATGGAGGCCCGCAGCCTGGTATTTCTGGATGATGTTGTAGCGAAGGCTCGTGAGAATTGTGTTATTGATTATGGTCCAGAAGAGCATGTTGGCGGATTCACTACTATTGTTTGCAAGCTCATCAAGATACTCCCGGTACTGGGGATCGACGAGCTTCACCAAGACATGGAACTTTCCAATCCATGTCGTTTCGTTACCCACCTTGGCCGGCTGAACCTGAAGGAAGACCGTAAGGTTGAAGACGTTCTGGGGAGGGAGATTTACCTTCGAAGGTTCTGCCAGTGCCAGTGAGGGTGTCATCAAGATGACGGTGATGATGAGTGCAAGCAACCGCTTCATTCCAACACCTCCACCGAAAGTGCTCGGGACGATAAAAAAGCTTATTGGTTTAGTCATCTAAATTCCCTCCATGGGAAAGAACTTCAGAAAAGTCGTCGTCGGCGGAACCTTCGATAGGCTTCACCTCGGCCACAAAGCGTTGCTCAGACGGGCGTTTGAGATTGGTGAATACGTCTACATAGGCCTGACATCGGACGAAATGATAGGAGGTAAGCCCCACGCTGAGAAAATCCTCCCCTACGAATTTCGCCTGAGGGACCTGCTGAAATTCATGGAGGTCAACGGTTACCAGAACTACAGGATAATGAAGATAGACAACGCAATAGGCTTTGCCGGCGAGATGAAGAGCCTGGAAGCCATAGTAGTCAGTGAAGAAACCTACAAAGGTGCCGTTCTCGTGAACAAAGTCCGGGAGGAGAGGGGATTGAAAGCCCTCCAGATAGTTACCATTCCTCTCGTGAAGAGCTCACTGGGACCAAAGATAAGCTCAACCCTCATCAGGGCCGGGCTGATAGACCCCTTCGGGAGACCCCGAAAGACGTTTAAGGGGAAAACTCATGACACCAACGGTGATACTCATGGGAAGGCTGAAGGAACCGATTATAGCGATTAACTTCAAGACCTACATAGAGGCAACTGGAAAGAGGGCACTGGAGATAGCGAAAGCAGCTGAGAAGGTGTGGAAGGAAACTGGAGTAACCATGGTCATCGCACCCCAGATGGTCGACCTGAGGATGATAGCAGAAAGCGTTGAGATACCTGTCTTTGCCCAGCACATCGAC
>JALTCK010000019.1 GCA_027074805.1 Thermococcus sp.
CGGGAGCTTTACGGGGAGGTCCTTCGGGATGTCAGGGAAAACTTCGACCACTACATGGGGAGGGTCTTTGAGAGGGCCGCGGAGGATTTCCTCTGGAGAAAGTTCGCCTTTGAGAGGGGCGGGAGGTGGTGGAGAAAGGGTGAGGAAATAGATTTCGTGGGGTTGAAAGGAAGCAGGGCCTATTTCTTCGAGGTAAAGTGGAGTTCCCTGAGGAAACGCGAGGCCGAGAGGGCCTTGAGGGATCTTGAAGGAAAGAGCCGCTCAGTCAGGACTGGAGCCCCGGAGAAGGCCTTAGGTCTTGTCGCCAAGAACGTGGAAGGCGCGGAAAAACTGAAGGAGGAGGGCTTCATCGTCTTTGAGCTGGGGGAGATGTTTTGATTCCCAGCTGGAATCCGAAAATCGTAAATATTGGAATGTCCAAGTTTGGTGGACAGTCACCGGTGGTGGTCATCGTGTCGTACTGGGCTAAAACCTACGGGCCTGGAGGAGCTGAGGCTGTGGCCCTCGCGGAAAACGGCGATGTAATCGTCGCCGGGTACGTGGAGAAGAACGACAAAAAAGATGCTTTCGTCGCCCGCTTAGACAGGGACGGGAAGGTCAAGTGGTTCAAAACCTACGGGGGAAGCGATGATGATGTTGCTACCGCGGTTGTGGTAGCTGATAATGGTGACGTTATTGTGGCGGGTTATACTGCGAGCTTCGGCCCTAGAGGTTATAACTTTTGGGTTCTCAGACTCGATGGTGAGGGAAACGTTAAGTGGCAGAAAACCTACGGGGGAAAATACTGGGATGAGGCTAAAGCGATTGCAATAGCGAGCAATGGTGATGTTATCGTGGCCGGCTACAGTCAAAGCTTCGGCGCTGGTGAAAAAGACGTTTGGGTTCTCAGGCTTGATGAGAATGGTAATGTAAAATGGCAGAAGACATACGGGGGAAGCGATGATGATGTTGCTACCGCGGTTGTGGTAGCTGATAATGGTGATATTATCGTGGCCGGATGCACTCTCAGCTTCGGCGCTGGTAAAGATGACGTTTGGGTCCTCAGGCTTGACGCTAATGGTAACGTTAAGTGGCAGAAAACCTACGGGGGAAGCAGAGGTGATGGGGCTAACACGGTTGCAATAGCGGATAATGGGGACATTATCGTGGCCGGATACACTCGAAGCTTCGGCGCTGGTGGCAGGGATGTTTGGGTCCTCAGGCTTGACGGGAATGGAAACATTAAGTGGCAGAAAACCTACGGGGGCAAGTGGTGGAATGCGGCTTACGAGGTTGCCATCGCTCCGAACGGTGACGTTATCGTGGCTGGCCATTATGGAGGTGACTTTTGGGTTCTAAGGCTTGACGAGAATGGTAATGTAAAGTGGCAGAAGACTTACGGGGGGAGCAGTTATGATTGGGCTAACGCGGTTGCAGTAGAGGATAACGGCGACATTATCGTGGCCGGCTACACTAAAAGCTTCGGTGGGATTTGGGTTCTCCGCCTTCCGCCAGATGGGAACCTGCAGGGCTGTGAGTTCTGCAAGGATTCGGACGCTCGGGTAATGAAGACGAACGCCAAAGTCCACAACACTCACTGTGAAGTTCTCTCAGGAGTGGAAAAATATATAGTAGAGAACTCAAACGCCAGTATGAATCTCATCACGCCAAGTATCCAAACCCAATGTTACACCAAGTCTGAAGAGGTTAGAAGAATGGAAGGCCAGCTTCTATCGGCCATCACCCTCTCTGTACCTTCCCTGACCGAGGGGATTGAAGCTCCACTAAAACTCACCATCACCAACAACCTCGTCGATTCTCTCAAGGTAATCCTTGACCTCTCCGAAAACAGCTTTTTAAATCTTAAAGGGGCCAAACTCGAATTCCCGGAACTGAAGAAAGGGCGGAAAGCAAGCAGAACAATAAAAATCCAGCCGTTGAAATCTGGCAACTTCAACCTCAAAATCAAGGTTAAGGCAATCGTTAACGGTGTGACTCTTGATGCCGAGAAGACAATTCCCGTAAAGGTCGAGAAGCTGAACCCCGAAGAAATCCTCCACGTTGCCGTTCCACAGCTCGTCGAATCCCTTGAGGCTCCCCTAAAACTCACCATTAACAATGACTTAGCCGACTCCCTCAAGGCAACCCTCGACCTCTCCGGGAACGACTTCTTCGAGCTTGAGGAAACCGAAATCGAGTTCCCCGAGCTTAAGAGAGGACAGAAAATAGCCAAGACTGTGATGGTGAAGCCCAAGTACGCCGGAAAATTCGACTTCAAGATCAAGATTAAAGCTATCGTGAACGGCCTTGAAATCGAAGCCGAGAAAGTAATCCCCGTTGAAGTCGCCGAGAGAACAGCAATCCTCCAAACCCCCGCCACTCCACCAATACCTGTAACGCCATCCCCCGCAACTCCAGTAACTCCCTCCGCTTCCTATCCGGCGGTTACATCCTTCCCCGCTGAACTAACGAGCGTTTACGAGCCGATTGAAGAGCTCGGCAGGGGCGGCTTCGCGAGGGTCTTCAAGGCAAAGCGCAAGAGGGACGGTGAAATCGTCGCCGTTAAGATCCCCCTCAGCCTCGACCCGATTACTGGAAAGTCCTTCCTGCGCGAGATAGAGAACTGGACGAAGCTGAAGCACCCGAACATTGTGAGGGTTTACGACTACAACATTCTTCCAGTTCCGTTCTTCGAGATGGAGTACTGCGAAGGCTCGCTGGAGAGAATTCCAACGCCGATGAAAGCCAAGGAGGCTGCCCTGCTCGTTTTCAACATCGCTGAAGGCCTGAAGTACGCGCACTCTAAAGGGATCATCCACCGCGACCTTAAACCGAGCAACATCCTCCTGAAGAGCGGGATCCCGAAGATAAGCGACTGGGGGCTGAGCAAAGTCCTCGGGAAGAGCGGCACCACTACCACAAGCTTTACAGCCCTCTACGCGGCTCCGGAGCAGTTCAGCAAATCGAAGTTTGGGCCAACGGACGAGAGGACCGACATCTGGCAGTTAGGGGTTATCTTCTACCAGCTCGTGACAGGCAAGCTTCCATTTGAGAGCGACGATCCATTCGAGCTGATGTTCCTCATAATGAACGGGGATCCGGAGAAGCCGTCCGAGCTGAACCCCGAAGCCAAGGAGGTAGAACCCATAATCCTCAGGATGC
>JALTCK010000020.1 GCA_027074805.1 Thermococcus sp.
GCGGCTATACTCCCGGGAATGGCAAGCACTATTTTTTTCCCCAAGAGCTTCCGGCTCTTGGTTGCGTGGATTAGTTTAACATGGTGAAGCATATGAGCACCTCCAAGGAGAGATGGGAGTTAAGTTGTATATTAAGTTAAGGTGCTGATGATTTGGTGGAGGTATAAAGCTATCTCACAGCGTCTTCCTCGAATCTTTTCACTTCTTCCCTGGTCCCAACCCAGACCACTATGACAGGCTCGACTGTTATCATTCCGTCCTTTATCATGGGCTTTATCTCACATATTGCATTTTCCACTTTGTACCCCCTGTCAACGGCTTCAATTATTATGGGAAGGTCCGTTGAGAGCCTTACAACGTCGGCGGAATGAACGCGGCTCTTTTTTCCGAAACCATATATTCCACGGTAAACCGTTGCGCCCGCAATACCCATCTCCCGCAGCTTTTCAACTATCGCTTTGTAGAGTGGTCTGCCATCAAAACGGTCGTTTTCGCCGATATATATTTTAAGCCTGAGAGTGTTCCAGTGCTCGACTTCGACCATTTAAGATCACCTCCGCGCCAGCATGAAGCCCACAAAAACTAACATGATGGTGATTATAACATTTGCCACGATGTTAATGCCCGCTATAAGGTATTCTCTCTCACGAATAAGCGAGAATGTTTCATAGGAGAATGTCGAGAAGGTGCTCAGAGAACCGCAAAAGCCGGCTCCAAAGAAAGCCCTCCAGTCTGATGAGACGTAGAAACCCCAGAACATTAGTCCATACAAGTAACCAAGGATTAAGCTAGCTAAACTATTAACGAGGAGCGTTCCTACTGGAAAGTCCCTGTAGACTGGGAGGATGCCCGCGAGGTAAAAGCGAATGAGGGCACCAAGGGCCCCTCCCGTTGCTATTGAGAGAGCTATTCTGACGTTCATCAGACCACCGGGGCGAGTGGGTCAGCCTGCTTAAAAAGTTTGGGGAGGATAGCTTTAAATGTTTTAACCCCTTTTATACCCTGGTGGAAGAAGGTGACGTCACTCCCCTCCTTTGAGTTTGGAATAGAGGCCATCGCACTCGCCTCTTTAATAGTTCTCGTTTCAGGAATATTGTCCATGCTCATCAGCAGGAAGACTAAGTTCCCTTATACACCTCTACTCGTCATATTTGGGATCCTGTTTGGTCCGGTCCTGACTCTGATCCTTCCCAACACTGCGAGGATGCTATTTTACTATGTTCGTGCTTTTGGTCTATTTTTGGTTCTCTTTGCAGCCGGCTTCAGCCTCAAGCTAACCATACTAAGGAAGCACAAAAGCGTGATAACCCTTCTAGATACAGCGGGGTTACTGGGTACTGCCGTTATAAGCGGGTGGTTCTTTTCGTGGGTCTTTAGCGTGCCCCTCTCCGTGGGGTTCCTCTTTGGTTCCGTTGTTTCTGGGACTGACCCCGCCACTCTCATACCACTCTTTAAGTACCACAAGGTTCCGGAGGATGTTGAGACGATAATAGTCACGGAGGCAATCTTTAATGGTCCGCTTGCCATAATTCTCACGATGGTCGCCCTCTTTTTGATTCTCCCCACGCTTCCGGGTTCCACTCCCATTGGTCCGGTTTTGGAGGGCTCTAGCTTATACGTGGCGGCCGTTCTTTACTTTCTCTATCAAATAATGGTGTCAGCGACTATAGGCTTCGTGATAGCGGTCGTAACTTACTATTCTATCCTGAAGTTTGAACTCTATTCCGCCCCATACACACAGATACTTGGCCTTGCCTCTGCCTTCGCTGGTTATGTGATAGGTGAGTTTACTGGAGCGTCCGGTTTTCTCGTTGTAACGATTATTGCCTTGATTCTTGGAAATCACGCTGACTTCTTCAAAAAAACGAGACTTGAGATTGACGCTGCAGTTAAACGGAATGTGGAGTTCAACGACATCCTATCGACCTTTTCCATAATCTTTATCTTCGTCCTTCTCGGTGCATCCCTTGACCTTAGGGATCTCCAGTGGGGAATACTCGTAAAATCCATCGGAATAGCCCTCTTCGTCATATTCCTCGCGAGACCCCTCTCTTCGCTGGTTATCCTCCCTTGGACGGGTTTCAAGCGTTTCATCTTCATATCTTTGGAAGGTCCAAAGGGAGCAGTGGCAGCCAGCATGGCGATACTTCCTGTTGTCCTTGGAAGGGTGTACAGGAGTCCCGAGCTTACTCACTGGGGAGAGCTTATACTGAGCGCCGGCTTGATGACCGTTCTGCTCTCGATGCTTTTGGAGTCTGCGTGGGTTTCCTATCTTCGGAATAAACTTCTGGATTAGAGTCGCCAAAGTTGAGATAATAGTGTATCTTTTCAATTATAGCGGTGTAGTCCCTGGGGGGAAGGCCGAGCTTTTCTCTGAGTCTCTTGTTCTGTGCTATCATCCCCGCAAGCTGAATGCAGATGTTTCGATTATCCATGGCCAGGTAGTAAGTTTTAAACTTTAGGGGTGACCATTTGCCTTCGAGTTCGTATAGTTTTCTCTCGAGTTCGTTCATCTTCACCTCGAGTTCTTTCAGCCTTCCATCCGTTATTCCCTCTTTATCCTCGATGAAGTCACCCGTGATAAGTATCTTAACTGCCTCCTCGGTTCTAAAGCCGTATTTTTCTGCCATTCTCTCTATCCTCTTGAAGTCTTCGTCAGGAATTTCAAGGTTAATCTTCCACCCCAGTCTTTTCCCCGAGTTAATGACTATTTTCATGCTTCATCCTCTCCTCGAGTTCGTGATTTTCCTTGCTAAGTTCTTTCCTGACATCCATCAGCCATTCCTTGTCTTTTCGAGCCATCTTTTCAAATTCAACAATGGACTTGTAGTGCTCTTCCATCTCTCTCAGTCTCGCTTCGATCTCGGTGAAGCGCTCAAGCAGGTAGCGGTACCTCAGAACCCTTAAGGTTTCTTCAAGCTTCTCTATCCTGTTAAGCCTTTCCCTAAGGAGGTTCTTTTCCCTCCGGAGTCTCGAGAGTTCTTCGGGGGAGACCTTCAATTCAAACCTTCCATCCAACCCTGATCCCCTTCTTTCTCTTAGTTTTTCCAAATTTCAGTGTGTTTATTGCAAGGGGCTTACCCTTTAGGGCT
>JALTCK010000021.1 GCA_027074805.1 Thermococcus sp.
AATTCATACTCGAAAAAAAAAGGAAGAATTTTTACTTAGAGTAAAAGGAAAAATTTATAAGGATAAGTTGCACAATTGGTATTGCACAACTATTGCGGAGGTGACCACAACGAAGTGGAAAGGCTTCGTGGCGGTCCTGCTCGGACTGCTTATGGTTGGAGTGACGGCTGGGAGCGCGGCGGCGGCACCCATCCACAACCGGCCGGCTCCACAGGGCGGTGTTGGTGCAGGTTCGGTGATAGACACCAGATTCGAGGGAGATGGTGTCCTATCCACATCAACGTATCCAATCTACATTCCCCAACTACAGAGGTGGCTAGTATACCAGAAGGTGAGACATGGTTCAGAAGGATACTTCAAGCTGACAGTATACAGAATTCCCGTTTTTGGCTATGACACTTTGATAGCATTCCCAGACGGCATGAAAGTATACACAAACAAAGCATCGGGCATGAAGTACGAAGGAAAGGTTGGAATAGCATATCATTTCAGGAAGAGCGGTTGGTTCGTATGGAAGGCCCATCTAAAGCTTCCCGTTAAATTCACTGCAGGAAGGGGGCACCACGCAGTGATCTCGATCGGGGGGAGTCCAGAAGTTCTTATTGGCGGCCCAGTGGCATCCCTCGTAAATGGGGAAAAACCAAAGCTCTTTACAGCGCTAAAAGGCCTATTAAGCGGCCAGATCACCAAGAGTAACGTCATTAGCATAGTGGCATTCGCATTGGCATCAGGGGCCAATGTCGACGTCCTAGTATTTAACGAGGTGTGAGGAATGAAAACCACCAAAATTATCCTTTCTGCTCTGGGGGCTACCTTCTTCTATTTTTTTGCAAAATACTACATTGCCCACACTACTGAGCCAGGATTTCAAGAGGCGATCTTCCTAGCAGGTATCATGGCTTTTGGTTCATTCATACACAACCTCTGGGAACTTACAGACCCGGAAAGAGGTAGAAATTCAAAACGGGCGTTTGTTAGAGTAATCTGCGCGGGGCTATTTGGTTTCATAAGCACTTTGTTGCTGATCCATGAAACATCCCTCCCAGCGTTTTTGGGAATCGTTGCCCTTTCAATTGCACTCAGCTGGATAAATCAAGTGATCACAGGGAATTGAGGTGCTGAGCATGGAGGCAGAAACACCAGTGAAACTTCTTAAAATTTCAGTTTATGGGTGGACGTTTTATCTGCCCCAGATAATAACCCTCTCAATGATAGGTAGCTTAGCAGGTATCTCTGGATCCTTGATCGTATTCCTCACAGCAAGTATCGGATACACCGTCAGAGCATTGATTATGATGGGAATTTCTGTGGGGATTATGTGCGTTTTATTTCAAAAGAAGCCCTCACTGGACGCTTTCGACTATTTCCTGCCGTTATCCGGATGGGGAATTTTAGCCCTGCTGTTAAGAACTATAAATTGGATGGTCCCCCAAATTTTACAGGTCAGGATACTCGTGGAGCAAATATCCCTGCTCATAGCATGGTTTCTCTCCTACTATATGCTGGGCAAACTGTTTAGAGAAAATAAGTCAACAACGCGACCAGTAATAATAGCACTTTTAATCGCCGTCCTATTGTTTTTCTTATTACCACCCCCCATCTGATCCTCAAATCTATAGTCACTTCCAGATGCTATAGGGGTAAAAGTGCAAACGGGAGCAACCTTCTTAAGAACTTCCTTCTTGACGGCTCTGAAAAACTCATCCCCCGAAGAACTCGTCGAGACTTATCCCCTTCTTCTTTTTCTTCATTTTGGCCTTTTCGCGCTTCACTTCCTTTTCAAGGCCCTTGGCCTTCCCGTTTCCATTATTGGATTTTCCGTTGAACTCATCGAGGTAGCCGTTCCTGCCGTTGGACTTCCCGGTCCGCTCTTTAATCATCTTCTCGCAGACATCCGCCGAAAAACCCATAAGAGTTCTCTGCCTCTCGGGGAAAACGTTCTCGAAGAGCGTCTTTATGTCCTTCTCGGTTATACATATCCTCTGCCTAGTGTAGTCGAGGACATTGTACTTCGTGACAAGCATCTTCGCCGTCGGCAGGTACTTCTCGATGGCCCCCTTACTGACGGTCAGAACGATTTTACCGCCGCACTTGGGGCACTTCCCGGTAAGCGGGGGCCTTCTGTACTTCGTGTTACACTTAACACAGCGGAACTCCTGCCTCGTGAAGCTCCTCAGGTTGCCCCTCAAATCGGGAACGAGGTGGGAGTTGATGATGGTTTCGGCGACGTGGTGCTCGTCCACCGCGCGGATGCGCTCGGCCAACGCCAGCTGCCGCTCCACCTTCTCGACCATATCGCCGAGCTGCTTGTACAGGCTCATCTTCGGGCCGAGGCCGATATCCCCGCTGTCATGGGTAAACTTCAAACCCTCGTACATCTCCGGCTTCCCGAGCCTGTCCTCAACGCGCTCGATGAACTTTATCGACTTCGGGGACTGGAGCTCGTAGGTGGCACCGTAGAACTCGAGGGGGTAGTAGCGGACGACATCCATGTTGTGGACCTCGCTGTCGACCTCCCTGGGATCAAGGCGCGTCGTAACAACCAGCGGCGCGTCCATCTTGCCGCCGCGCTTTTCTGGCAGGTAGTACTTGCTGAAGTTCAGGAGAGCATCGAGGAGGAGCATGACGGCGTCTTCATCTCCGTCGCAGTTCCTCCTCTTAGCCGCGTGGAAGTAGGGATGGGCGTAGCCGACCAGAACATCGGAGAAGCCGATTATCCTGCCGATGATTCCCGCTGAAGTGTGCGGGGCTAAGCCGATGACGAGGTGGCCGACCAAATCCTCCATCTTCTCGGCGTTGTAGAACCTCGGAAGACCGTAGAACTTCTCCAGGAGGTCGTCTATAAAGCGGGCCACCTTGAGGAGGTAGCGACCGGCCTCGTAGGGCAGTATAACGTCCTGGACGCGAAGTTCCAATATCTGGTCGTCCCTCTCGAGCGGCTTCCCTTCGAAGTCGTGGGTGTAACCGAGCTCCCTCAACTTTTCAACGCTCGTGCCCACCTCCCTTGGCTTGAAGTGGGTTATAGGGGCATCGGTCGCGTCGAAACGTATTGTACCGTCTTTGAAGACATAGACGTCGTTCTTAGCCCTGAGGAGGCCCTTCTCCAGGGGCTCGGCCATCTTGTAGCCGGAGGTCATTCCCTGGACGCCCTTCAGTCGGTCTATGCCATAGACCTTCACGTTCTCCATCGCCTGCCTGAGAAGTTCGGAGGGCTTTATCGTCCTCCTCGCGTAGGGTTTCAGCTCAACGCCGCACTTGGGACAGCGGAAGTCAAAGTTCCTGGCCTGACTTTCAGTATAATCGGCGTTGCACTTGGGACAGTTCCAGAGGAGCTCCTTCCTGGTCCCACAAACAGGACAGACGTGTTCCGGGCCGGTGTGGCCGCACTCGGGACACTTAAAGAAAGCTATTTCGACGCTCGTTACCTTGCCTTCCTCGGCAGCCCTCTTTATGTCCCTGCTCGAACCGCCCGCCAAACCAATCGGGAAGAGCACCTGAACGGGCGGCTTCATCTTTCTCTCCTTGGCCTTCTCCGGCCTGCCCATGCGCGCGCCTATCCAGCTTATTCCCCTATCGCGGAGCTTTATCCGGTTGTTCTCGTTTATGATGTCGATGACGGTAAAGAAGGGCTTGGCTTTGAACTCCCACTCGAGGTTACCGAGGGGGGTCAAAAGGGCCGCGGCCCAGGGGTAGTCGATCACGATGACCTTTCTACGATCCTCTGTCCTCTCGAGCCTGTGGGGCAAACCTAAAAGCTCAAGGTAGCGCTTTATCTTGGAATCGTTCTCGAGAACAACTTTCTTAGCGAACTTCGTTTTTCTGAACTCGTCCCACTCTATTTGAGCGTTCACCAAAGCCCTCTGGAGTTCCTCAACTTCCTCCGGATTAAGGGTGTTCCAGTAGAGAGCATAGTAGGGGTGAAAGGGTATGCCAAGAACCTTTGAGAGGTGTATTGCCTCCTCAACGCTTGGCCTGACACGCAATGGATCACGGACGAGCTCCCCAAGGAACTCGGGGTCGACTTCGAGGTACTCAGCGGCCTCCTCAACTGCCCCTCGCGGGTTCTCAGAAAAGGGTTTCAGCTCGACCTCGTAGAGCTCTTCAATCGCTTTAACCAGCTCCTGAACCCACCATTCCTCGACGTAGTTGGCCGGAAGGAGTGTCTGGTTGTTCTCAACGAAGTCGCCGAAGTTCACCAGGGCGTCGCCGACGTATAGTATCTCCTCGAGCTCGTTCCTCACCTTTAAGGCCGTCTCGTAGTCATCAACCCGCACAACACTTCCGTCCTTGAGCTTTACTATGGGCCCTTCAATGGTTGTCGCCGGAGTCACTATACAGCCCTTCCCAGGCCTCTCGGTCTTCATCTGCGTTCCAATCGCTATGAACTCGTCGAGGAGGAGCATCGTCGCAGGGTTGACGCTCCAAGTGGCGAATCCGCTTGTCCTCGAGCGGCCGTAGCGGAGGCGGAAACCTCCGTTTTCAGAGGGTTCGGCAAAGAGGGGCCTACCGCCGATTATCTCCTTCGTGTACTTCTTGTTTGGAGCGATGTTAGCCTTAAAGCGCTCGTATAGCTCGTAATAGAATCCCTTCTCGACCTTTTCTTTCACTTCATCTTTACCTGCCCCTTCGGCCTTGGAGTCCTCGAAGGACTTTTCCTCAGCAGACTTGCCCTTCTCCTTGGCCTCGACGAACTCCTTTATCCACTCCCAGCCGTCTATTCCCATTTTGTCTATGTACTTGACGAGCTTCTTCGCCTTCTGGAGGACACCCTCAGCGAGAACGAGGATTGCTCCACCGCGCAGGTGGTTGGTCTCGATACCGGGAACGTCCCTGTGACTCACTTCCACCTTGTCCGTTTCTTCACCGGTTATCTCGATTGGGATGTTCTTCATGGCAAGCCTGACCTCATCCGCCTCTGGATGATACTGCAACCGGGTGACGGCCCTGTGGTAGAGATCCACCTCTTCCACCATACGCTCTATGTGCTTTTCGCTTGGTTTGAATCGGTCAAGGCCGAGCTTTTTTCTCACATAGTCACCGACGAGGACGCTCAACGCCTGAGCGGTTCCGCCGGAGCTCCTTATTGGGCCAGCATAATAAAGGGCCAAGTATTCACTCCCGTCTGCCCACTCATTGCGTTTTATCTTGACGTCAGCGATACCTTCAAGCGGAGCTGAAACAATACCCTCCGTAAGGATTGCCAAAGCAGTTCTAACAGCCTGTTCCGCGTAGCGCTCCTTGCTCCCCAGATCGCCGAACTTCCCGTCGATTATCTCGTCGACGACCTTTAGGGCGGCGAGCTCCTTACCATACTCCTTGACGAGCTCCCTGATGCGCTCGGCAACGCCTTTAGGTCCAACAAGGCTCTCAACACGGCCGGCCATGTCGGTTGCTTGAGGAACCTCAACCTCCAAGCTGGGGTCCTTCCCCTGCTCACGGGCCTTTCTCGCTATCTTATAGGCCCTGTCTATCTCGCGCTGGAGTGATTCGAAGTATGCCTTCATCTCAGGTGAGTAGAGTTCCTCCCCCATTCAAACCCCCTCGCAGAACTGGTCGAACCTCACAACTGCTCTTAAACGTGCGGTCTCGACGTCTATTATTGGGACGCGAGCTGGAGTCGGGACGATGTTAACCATCTTCTGGAACTCGGTCTGGGCCTGCCAGGTGCCGGTGTTTATCAGGAAGACGCCGTTGTAGATCTTGTACTCCATCACGTGGACATGCCCGGACTGGAAAAGGTCGGGGACGGACTCAATGACGAGCGTATCTTCAGGATCCGGTGCGATCGGGACCTTCTCGCCGAAGGTTGGTGCGAGGTGCCTCAGTTTAAGCAGGTCGAGCATGGCCTCTGCCGGCCTGTGGTGGCTCCTGTTGGGGATGAAGTTTACGACGTCCTCGATTCCGCGCCCGTGGGCTATGAGGAAGTCCCTGCCATGGAGCCTTACCACAGCGGGATTGCTTATTATCACCGCGTTCTTGAGCTTTCTGAGAGGCCTGGCGTACTCCTCGTAAAAGCCGGGCTGCGGAAGGGCAGTTCTCGCGGCGTCGTGGTTTCCGGGTCCAATAAAGGTCGTTATATGATCCGGAACGTTCCGCAGGAGGTTCGCTAGGGCCTCGTACTGGTCGAATATGTCCGGAATAGCGAGCTCGTTGTACTGCCCGGGGTAGATGCCTATGCCATCGACGACGTCTCCTGCGAGTATCATGTACTTGACCCTGCTGACGAGCTCCTCCTCCTTCCTGTTGTTGACCTCGCCGTTTAGCCACTCCAAAAACCTCTCAAAGGCCTTTTCACAGAACTTGTTCGAGCCGACGTGGATGTCGCTGAGAAGGATCGCGTAGACCTTCTCTTCCAGTGGAGGCTTCTTGCGCTTGAACTTCGGAACGTCGGGGAGGAAAATCTTGTCAGCGAAGAATATGTTCCTGCCGGAGTAGCGGCCCCTGAAGGCGACAACGGAATCCGGCATTATCTGGAAGAACTTCTTGCTCTCCTCGTTGTTCCTGTTTATGAAGACCTTCATGATCCCCGTACCATCCTCTATCTCGAACATGTAGCCCTTTTTGGTCTCGCGCTTGCTGTTAACCAGGCCAAGTATCGTGACGTCTTCGTCGGTCTGGACGTAGGAGAGCTTTGCGATGTCGATTATGCCGCCCACCTCAGGATTCTCGCGGATTATCCTCTTCATCTTCCTAAGCCTGCTCTTGAAGTAGTTCGAGTAGACCTTGACTATTATCTCGCCCTCCTTGCCGGCGGCGTTTTTGGCCTTGGGAACCTCAAACTTCACGTTCTTGACGTCAAAAACGACCTTCCAGTCATCCTTGATATCCCGGGCGCGGTAGCTGAAGCCCTCCTTGGGCTTTATTACGACGTCCGAATAGACGGAATAGCTCTTTTCTTCCTCTGGAACTTCTTCTTCAACGTAGGCTATGGGGATACCATAGTCACCGTAGACCATCTTCGGCTTGACGCCGTTTCCGTTCTCGTAGTACTCTTCAGAATCGGCGTAGCCGTTTGATTCAACGTTAAGACCGTTGGAAACCGGCGCTTGGACTTCTTCGGAGGGGGCCTCCCCGGAACCAACTTCGGGGCCACCTTCCGACTCCCCAAGTTCCACTTCTCCAGTGGAAATAAAACTCCCCCCCTCAGAAAAGTTGGGTTCTTCTGCCCCAGTCTGGCCAGAGGAGGCCTTCAAAGTCTCCGTTAGGACGGCTTCTCCAGTGGAAATAGAACTCTCTTCATGTGATGATTGGGAAGCAACTTCGGGGGCCGTTTCAGTCCCAAAACTTTCATCTTCCGAGAGCTCGTTGATTCCAGACTCAAATCCGCCCAGAACTTCAGAAAGAGCAATCTCAGGCCTGTCATCAGCTTCGGTCTTTGGCCTCGAAGGGGTGGAGTCTTCAAGTGGAAGTTTCACCTGAAGCCCGAGGCTCGACAGGAAATCCTCGGCGAGTTTCGAGTCGATGATAAAGGTGCCCTTTGACTTCGCGAACTTGATGAGCTGACCAAGGTTGAACCGCTCCCCGTAGTATTCGTTCAAAAGGTAAAAGGCGGATGGGGTGATCAGGTAGTTGTTTTTCATCAGCTCTTCGATGAGGCCCATCACACCAGCCTCCTCTGGCTGGAGAGGCTAACGGTAAGCAGATGCTGCAGCTGCGGATCCTGGCGATAGATGTTCTTGACCTTGTAGGGGGTGATGTTGAGGCGTATCTCCTTGGTGCGGCCGTAGCGGCCCTTGCTAACTACTTTGGCGTTGATTATGCCGAGCATGTCGAGCTCGTTGATGAGATCGCTGATGCGGCGCTGGGTCAAGGGCTCGATGTCAACCTGCTCATCACAGAGGAGCTTATAGATAGCATAGACGTCTCCAGTGTTGGCTGGAAGCTCTCCGTTCTCGTCGAGGAGCACTATCGCGTAGAGAAGGATCTTTGAGTGTAGGGGAAGGGTCTTTATGACCTCTTCCATGGTGTCCTGTTCTATCTTCTCCTGGGCACTCCAGACGTGTCTTTCAGTTACCTTGCTTGCCCCCTCGCGCTCTGCAATTTCACCCGCGACTCGGAGCAGATCCAAAGCGCGCCTCGCATCCCCATGCTCCCTCGCGGCCAGAGCTGCACAGAGGGGAACGACGGCATCGTCGAGAACGCCTTCGTTGAAAGCGACTACGGCACGCTGCATGAGGATATCCCTGAGCTGGTTCGCATCATAGGGCGGGAAGACCACCTCTTCCTCACTCAAACTTGAAAGAACGCGAGCGTCAAGGTACTCCTTGAACTTAAGGTCGTTGGAGATCCCTATTATGCTCACCTTGGCCCTGTGGAGCTCGGTGTTTATCCTGGTGAGGGAGTAGAGTATGTCGTCGCCGCTCTTCTTGACGAGCTTGTCTATCTCGTCGAGGACGATGATGACGAAGCGCTCCTTGGCGTCGATGATCTCCTTCAGCTTAGAATAGACTTCATCAGTCGGCCAGCCAACGAGGGGGACCTCAAAGCCGCTCTCATCCCGGAAGTAGTTGACTATCTGGGCCAGAACACGGTACTGGGTATCAACTATCTCACAGTTTATGTAGATGACTTCGACTGGAACGTTGTACTTCTTGGAGATCCTCTTAAGCTCCTCGGTGACGAACTTAACGGTAACGGTCTTACCGGTCCCAGTCTTACCATAAACGAAGACGTTTGAGGGCGTCTCACCCCTGAGGACGGGAACCAGTATGTGGGCAAGGTTCTCTATCTGGGCGCGCCTGTGGGGCAGTTCCTTTGGAGTGTAGCTGTGTCTAAGCACCTCCTTGTTCTTGAATATCTTCTTCGCGTGGAGATACTTCTCAAAGATGGAACCGAGGTAATCGTCGTCCATAGACCCACACACCTCCAGTGGAAACATTGCTCCCCGATTGGATATTTGGGCAACCATAGCCCCATTTTTGAGACGGTTTATTCAATTCCGGCCATCACTTTATCGGAATGACAGCCCATTTAGCAGATTATTGCATGAACGTGAATGCTTCCAGAGGAAGCACGGGATACAGAGGAAGCGTAGATTTTTTGGGCGAGGAGTTTATATGCCTTGTTGAACAGGAGGATGTAAAAAGGGTTTCAGAATGAGGTGCGGATAATCAAGGAAAATCAGGGGAGTTCATTCCTCCCCTGCCCCAGAATCACCTTCTAGGGCCTTCATGACGGCATCAAGGAGCCTCTTGGCCTCCTCTTCCCCGAGACCTACCTTGACGGTCAGAAACTCCATGAGCTGCTCGTGGGTCCACCCCTCAGCTATCCTCTCAAGAAGCGTTGTAAGTATACAGTCAAAGACGCTCGAAAAGAGCGAAAACATTCACACCACACAAAATTTCCATCCAAAATAAAAAACATGGGTTTAGAAGTAACCCACATCGCTCTCATTGTCCTCGATGGAGCCCTTCGCTTTGAAAACCTGATCCAAGAGGCTCTCGGCATCCTCTGCTGTCATTCCCACCTTGACGGTCAGGAATTTCATGAGCTCATCCCTGCTGGCGCCCTTCTCGAGGCGCTCCAGTATCATTCCAACGATTCTGTCGAGGAGCTCCTGCTGAAACTCCTCCTCGAGGCCGAGAGCCGAAACTCCAGTCAGCATCCCGACGAGGAGTGAGGTCAAGGCGTCGTTGAACTCCTCCTTACCGAGCGTCTTCCGGTCCAGGTCGACCCGAAGGTAAACGTTGTCATTGATGTCAGAAAGAACAAACTTCATCAGGTTTATCTGGTCATTGAGTTTCAGGAGGATTCTGTAAACCTTCATCCTATCGGCAGTCTCAAGTGATATCGTCTCGAGGCCGAAGGGCACCACCAAACGGACAAAGTCCTCGGTGAAGATCAGGAGCAGCTGAAATGGCATCTTGGGGTGTTCTGCAAGATACTTGTGCGGACCGATCTCCTTGACGTTCCAAGGGAGGTCCACGATGTCCTTTGCGTCGTCCCGGCCAGACCTCAGCCAGTTTACCACTTCGTTCTCGAGCCCTTCCATCGGTACCACCAGGCAATAGTACACGATTGGAACCCATAAACGTTTCCAATGGAAGTCCCAAAACAGAAGATATGAAAATTATTTCATAAAGACTCTTCCAGAGGAAAGCCCCTATCGACCACACCTTCAAGTGAAATTCCCAGATTCAGCTGAACACAGAATCCGAGTTTCAAGTGGAAGCTCCCAACATGCCCAGGATTTCCTTTGAAAGCTAAATGAGCATATATGCACATAACATCTGGTGCCTTCATACCTATTTATGTCCAGAAAAGTTAAATGTTATAGATTTACAGTCTTTAATTTTTAAATAAGATTGTGACCTGGGGGAGTTTCATTTCCACTGGAACTCTAGTTTGAGAATTCCTGAGTTTCTGATTTTGATT
>JALTCK010000022.1 GCA_027074805.1 Thermococcus sp.
GAGAGAAACTGTTAGGCCGGAGGATAAACACTACTTGGCGTAACATGCGGTCAATAGTAGCTGATGTCCTCAGAAATGTCGTTACCGAAGATATCTTCCAAGGAGAGGTCAGATAACTCATCCTGCTAACGCACCACCCATCCAAGGGTTCTATACACCCAGTCTATACATGGAAAAGGGAGGCAAAAAGGCTGAACCTCAATGAGTATTAAAAGGCAGCCTAAGACCGACCTTCGATGCAATCCTTTTAACTTCTTCCAAAGACACTATTGCGCTCCTCGCCCCTACCTTTTGCACGGTTAGATACGCGAGGAGCATGCCCAGCCTCGCGGAATCTTCAAGGGACCAGCCGCCAAGTATTCCGTAGATCACGCCGGCAGCGAAAGAGTCACCGGCTCCCGTGGAATCAACAACCTCTGCACTCAGACCCCTTACCTCACTGGTCTTTCCATCACTGTCCCTAACGAGGGCTCCACCCCCGTTGAGTGTTATAATCAGGTTTCTAGCCCGGGATAGAGATGGGTCGAGGGAACCAAACTTCCTCCTGTACTCGTCCTCGTTCATCATCAGGTAGTCCACCTTCTTTTCCACTCCCATTGGGAGCTGGGCCTCACCTATGTCCAGGGAGACGGTTATTCCCCTTTCATGAGCGAAATTAACGACCTTTACCATAGTCTCGACAGGATTTGAGGAAAGATGAACGTGCCTTGCCTTTGAGAGGTATTCAAACTCCACCTTCTTGAGTAGGTTTGCTCCAGGATACTTCACAATCCTCTTATCCTCCCCATGGATCAGGGCTATCGCAACTCCAGAGGGAGCGTCGACAACCCGTATGCCCCCTGTGTCTACACCTATTCGCCTGAAGTACGAGAAGTGAGCATCGCCGATTTCGTCCCTTCCAACGGCCCCTATGTATCCCGTTTTAAGGCCGAAGTGAGCAAGCCAGCTGATAGTGTTTGCGGCAGCGCCCCCAAGGCCAAACTGAGCGTCCCTGGCGTTTATCTTTTCATGAAACTCAGGGAAACGATCAACGAGCAGTATTATATCATAGTTTAGGTTTCCAATCCCAACAACGTCGAGCTTCATACAACTCACCTCCCTAAAGGGTGAGATGGGAAAGGTGCCGTTAAAACCTTGCGGTGGAAACTTTTGCCAGGAAAGTTTGCGCGAGCAAAGCTTGACCAAAAATCCTCCACTGCAAGAGAGACCCAGACAACGCCTCGTGCACATTAAAACAGCCATCTTTGAAAAGGGCTTGAATTCATAACTGCTCCCTTGTAAGCGTTTCACTCTTCAAACGGCGTCCGGAGGACGCCAAAAATAAAGGTGAAACTGGTTAGAGACTTGCTGGGAACATTAAACCCCCAATTATGATTTGCCATTAAGAGCGCGCATAAAACCCCTCCACACTCTCCAGCAGTTGGAATTATTTGATCAAACTTTTCGCCAGCAAGCTTTTTCCAAAAGCTTGACCAAAAAATCCTTTACCCTCAAAGAGCGTGAGAACGCGCGCCGTGCACCGCGATTATGCTCTTGAGTGAGGGTTTGACTAGTGAGCATGCCCCCTTTTAATGGTTTCAAGATTACTTTAGCGTCCTTCGGACGCCTTTTGAAGGTGAAACACTGTAAAGCCCGTAAGTCTAACATAAACCCGTTTCTAGAATCACCAGTTTTAGCGTGCACGGCCCTAGAAAACTAACCCCATTAAACAATCAGAACTTTTTGATGAAACTTTGCCCAGCAAAGTTTCTGTGGTGGGGGCGCGGGGATTTGAACCCCGGTCCGCGGGTTTCTCCGGGTCAGAGCTCCAAAGGCTCATCCCCAATCAGCAAACCCGCAAGTCCTCATACCTCTGGAGCCCGCGATGATGGACCAGGCTACACCACGCCCCCATCCGCCTTAAGCTACCAGCACCAACTTTATAAGTTTTGCCCTCCCCTGCCTATGACTATCCCGCACACTATCATCGCTAGCCCGAGGACGGTCGCAGGTGCTATGCTCTCACCAACAAGAATCGAAATGAAGAATAGGCTCAGGAAAGGCACGAGGTAGGCGAGGTTTGAGGCAAATGCCATGTCCCCCTCAACGGCCCTGTACCAGAAGAAATACGTTATCCCCATCTCGAAGAGGCCGACGTAGACCGCTCCGGCGAGACCTTTTGCAGGAGGAACTACAATCTCGCCTGAGAGCATTAAAACTACTGAGATGTAAGAAAATCCAAAGAAGAAGTTCCAGAACATCTTCTCTACGAGTGGCCTCTCGTCTCTCAGGTTTAACAGCCAGTAGGTCCCCCATATCACCGCGCTTCCTAGACCGAGGGCGACACCAACCGGATCGGAGAAATTCATGCCCCTTACGTTTCCCTTTGTGGCCACTATCAATGCTCCAAGGAAGCCAATTGAAAGCCCCAGCACCGTCCTTGTCCCCGGCCTCTTTCCGAGGAGCGGGATTGAGAGGAGAACGAGCATCAACGGCCAAGTGTAGTTCAAAGCCTGCGCCTCCTGTGCCGGGAGCCTGTCGTAAGCCGAGAAGAGGACGGTGTAGTAGAGGATAACCAGGAGACCCAGATAGGCGGAACGGAGGTTCTCTTTCCTCAGCGAGAACTTGCGGGAGTAGAAAAGGCCAAATACGACGAGCGAGGTCAGGGAAGCGTAGAAGAGTAGCTGAAGGGGGTTCATGTATCGCAGGGAGAGTTTGAAAGCTGAAGCGACTGTTGACCAGAGGAGCACGGAAAGGACGGCGTATTTTCTGGACATGGCCGGGAATAGAGCGAAGGGGATAAAAATTTATCCGCGCCCCTTTAGGACCCTCTCTATCATCGGATCAACTATGCGGTATCTCTTCTTGCCTCCCACAGATTCCTTGACGATCCAGTTCATCTTCTCCAGGCTGTCCAAGAGCACCGCGAGCCTCGCCTTTGAAACGTCCTGCCCCTTTACAGCTAAATACTCCCTGAGGAGCTCCCAGCGGTTGTAGTCCTTTGCGATGTCCTCAAGTATCATGACGTAGCGAGGGCTTCTCCTCTCGAGTTCCTTAAGCTC
>JALTCK010000023.1 GCA_027074805.1 Thermococcus sp.
GCTTAGAAGTTTGAGCATCTGAAATCTCAGGGGGTTCGAAACAGCCTTGAGAAACCCCAGGATTTCCATATTCACACTGGTATCCAGGTCAATATCAAGGTCAGGAATGCCCTCACGTTCATGGCTTCGAAGAACCGTCATCTTCTGCTTTTCATCCAAGGTTTCGATAAGCTCCCTCAACTTCATGGGACACCACCAAGCTGAACTTAGGGTTTTCAACCTTAAAAGTTTTCACATGAATTACTCAACTACCTCAAACGGTACGGGACTTCCGTCGCTCAGGTAGGCCCTCACGGACTTTTCATCGAAGGGATAAGCTATTATAAAGTGAACCCCCCCAAATTTGGAGAAGAAATTCAGATCTGCCCTCGAAGGCCATGGATTTGGACCTGGGTGTGAGTGAACGCTGCCCTTTATTGAATCATCCATTGGCAACATCCAGGTATTGAAGAATGCCGAGCCCTGTCCAAAATGAGGATCCGGGGCTATCAGAACCTCTTCGAAAACACCTGCCCTTTCCCGTAGAAAACCCGCAAACTCTCTGGGATAAAAATCCCTAGCGAGCTGAAGCAGATAATCCAAGAGCTCCTTCCTGATCTTAATGAGTTCCATTTGAGACACCAAAAATATTTTCAGAGGATGGCTACACCCTCAATCTCAACATCAACACCCTTGGGGAGGTCTGAGACCTCAACGACAGCCCGGGCTGGTTTTGACGCGGAGAAATACTTCTCATAGACTCCGTTGAACCTGGAGTATAACCCTATGTCCTTTATGTACACCGTCACCTTTACCACGTTCTCCGGGCTTCCGCCGGCAGCCTCAACAACGGCAAGAAAGTTTTTTATTGCCATTTCAGCCTGCTTTTCTATTGAACCTTTAATGAGCTCTCCCGTGGACGGGTCTATTGGTATCTGACCGGAAACGAAGAGTAAGCGCCCCCCTGCCAGTACCCCCTGGCTGTATGGACCTATTGGCCGAGGGGCCTTTTCCGTAAAGACAACCTCTTTCAAACTATCACCTCCATATCAGCGAAGCGAAGACTCCCCATCGTCTCCTCGGATGTCATCTGCCTCATCATTTCTTCTCGAGGTATTTCTCAAGACTCTTGGCCGGGAAATCCAAAGGAAGACCTATCTTATCCAGACACTTTCTGAGAGCGTAGATTCTAGCATGTTCAACGAATTCAGACGGCACGTATTCCTCCGCGGGAAACTCTAAATATGCTTCCACAACCTTTGGGATATCCGCCTTCTTTACCTTCTTGAAACTGGCAAAATACTTCTCGATAGCACTAATGTTGATGGCCGCATATGCGGGAAGTTTCAGAGTTAAGCTCTCGTTTATAGCCGCCAGCAGTCTCGCAATATCTGCCATCGGAGTTTTTTCATCGATGAGCAACCTCCTAACAGCAATCCACCTACCATGCTTGGCAGTGAAGTTCACGTGCTCCTCCTCGAAGGCAGGCTCAACCTTCAGCTCCGTTAGGATTCCCTCTGGGTATGCAATCTGGAGCTCGGATGAAAGAACCTCCCTCACGAGGAGTGCCTTGGCAACATCCAGGAGGAGCTTCTTCAACTTCTTATCATCCTCGTAGACGAACTGGCCCAGCTTTCTCGATGTTCCCGGAGATTTGAGGAGCACGATAGCATCACTCAAATCCTTGCCTTCAAACTCTCCCGCCAGCTTCACTATTCCTTCAACGTCCATCACCTCGCCGAGGTAAGCGGGAACTCTACTGCTCACCGTGTTGGAGAGCCTCGCGAGAAAATGGGCTATCTTCTTATCCTCCATCTCCGTCAGCTTTTCACCGACCTTCCAATCTCCATGAACGGCCGTGAACATTATGTGATCTTCCACCTTCATTCTGTCTCACCAAGAGTTATGGGATTCAAAACCTATTTAGCTTTTTCCCGTCCTCAAAAAAGTTATAAATCGGGGGCCCTACCCAAGTGTAGAGGGTATAGAGGTAATCAACATGGGAGAGGAAGGTGAGATTAAGGGTCCAAACGCCCTCGAGTACGAGGAGAGGCTGGATCTGGGCGTCGAATTCAAAACCACTGAGGAAATTCAGGTTCCTGAGAAGCTCATAGACCAAGTAATCGGTCAGGAGCATGCAGTTGAAATAATAAGAACTGCCGCAAATCAGAAGAGGCACGTACTTCTAATCGGAGAACCCGGAACCGGGAAATCTATGCTAGGACAGGCTATGGCAGAGCTCCTCCCAACGGAGAACCTAGAGGACATACTTGTCTTTCCCAACCCTGAAGACGAAAACATGCCCAAGATCAAGACCGTTCCAGCCTGCCAGGGGAGAAGAATAGTCGAGAGATACCGGGAAAAGGCCAAGAGCCAAGAGAGCATAAAATCCTACATCCTCCTTCTAGTGATCTTTACAGTGATGATGGCCCTTTTCCTACAGTTCAGCGCAACCACCCTCCTAATGGGACTTTTCGTGATAATACTCACCATAATGGCCCTCTCCAACATGCGCCTCAAGACCGGTGCCCTCGTTCCGAAACTCCTCATAGACAACTGCGGAAGAACTAAGGCGCCATTTGTAGATGCGACCGGGGCTCATGCTGGAGCACTCCTCGGTGACGTCCGCCACGACCCCTTCCAGAGTGGAGGACTTGGAACGCCAGCCCACGAGCGCGTTGAACCCGGAATGATACACCGCTCACACAGAGGCGTTCTCTTCATTGACGAGATAGCAACGCTGAGTCTCAAGATGCAACAGAGCCTGTTGACCGCCATGCAAGAGAAGAAGTTCCCAATAACAGGCCAGAGCGAGATGTCGAGCGGTGCGATGGTAAGAACCGAGCCTGTGCCGTGCGATTTCATCCTGGTGGCAGCTGGAAATCTCGACACCGTGGACAAAATGCACCCAGCTTTGCGCTCCCGTATAAGGGGCTATGGTTATGAGGTTTACATGCGCACAACTATGCCAGACACTATTGAAAACAGAAGAAAGCTCGTTCAGTTTGTTGCCCAGGAGGTAAAGCGCGACGGCAAGATACCTCACTTCACTAAGGATGCCGTTGAAGAAATAGTCAGGGAAGCTCAAAGAAGAGGCGGTAGGAAAGGACACCTGACACTCCGCCTCAGGGATCTGGGAGGTATCGTCAGAGCGGCAGGTGACGTGGCCGTCAAGAAGGGCAAGAAGTACGTGGAAAGGGAGGACGTCCTCGAGGCAATGCGCATGGCAAAGCCACTCGAGAAGCAGCTCGCTGACTGGTACATCGAGAGAAAGAAGGAGTACCAGGTTATAAAGAGCGAGGGGAGTGAGATAGGAAGGGTAAACGGCCTGGCAGTTATAGGAGAGCAGAGTGGTATCGTCCTGCCCATAGAAGCCGTTGTTGCCCCAGCAGCCAGCAAAGAAGAAGGTAAGATCATTGTCACTGGAAAGCTCGGAGAGATAGCCAAGGAAGCAGTCCAAAATGTCTCGGCCATCATCAAGCGGTATAAGGGTGAGGACATCAGCAGATACGATATCCACGTCCAGTTCCTCCAGACCTACGAGGGCGTTGAGGGAGACTCCGCAAGCATAAGCGTCGCAACAGCAGTCATCTCAGCCCTCGAAGAGATTCCCATTAAGCAAGACGTCGCCATGACCGGATCGCTCAGCGTCCGTGGTGAGGTGTTGCCAATAGGAGGGGCCACACCGAAGATCGAAGCCGCCATAGAGGCTGGCATAAAGACCGTCATAATACCCAAGAGCAATGAGAAGGACGTCTTCTTGAGCCCGGACAAGGCCGAGAGAATAAGGATTGTGCCGGTTGAGACCATCGATCAGGTCCTCGAAGTTGCTCTCGAAGAGGGGGAGAGAAAGGACGCACTAATATCGCGTATAAGGGATGCCCTCCCCCTCTCACAGTGAACTCTTCTCATTTCACATTCATGCCCAGCAATTCTTAAAAAACGTCCCATCTACGTTACCCACGGAGGTGAGTTAATGCTCAAAGTTGAGAACCTTCACGTGAGTGTTGAGGACCGGGAGATACTGAAGGGCGTCGACCTGAGCATTGGCGCCGGTGAATTTCACGTCATAATGGGACCCAACGGCAGTGGCAAATCCACTCTTGCCCTCACCATAGCAGGGCACCCGAAGTACACGATCACCGAAGGGAGAATACTGTTCGGGGGAGAGGAAATAACACATCTTGCCCCAGACGAAAGGGCGAAACGCGGGGTACTGCTGGCCTTTCAAGTCCCCCCCGATGTTGAAGGTGTTAAGATCATCGACTTCCTCCAGCAAGTTCTCATTGAGCTCAAGGGAATGGGGCCAGTGGAAGCATACGACCTAATCGTTAAAAAGGCCGAGGATCTCTGGTTCAAGGAAGAAGACTTACATCGCTACGTCAACGTGGGATTCTCCGGTGGGGAAAGGAAGAGGCTTGAACTCCTTCAGGCAATTCTCGTAGAACCGAAGCTCCTTATACTCGACGAGCCCGACAGTGGGGTTGATGTCGATTCTCTAAGTATAATCAGCAGAAAGATTGAAGAACTCAACAAAAGGGGAACGGCTATACTCCTTATAACCCATTACGGCAGGATACTCGAGCACCTCGACAAGGATAGTCTCAGGGTTCACGTGATGAAGGACGGGAGGATTATCAAGACCGGAAGCGGGAATCTCGTTGAAAGAATCGAACGGGAAGGATTCAGTGATATATTTGAGGAGGTGGGAGCATGACCGAAACGATAACCATTAGCGACGCGAAAGCTATAATTAAGAACCAGATTGAAGAGCTCGCAAAGAGAAACAAGGAACCCAACTGGATGACGAGGATAAGATACAAGGCCCTTGAGGCCTTCGAAAAGGCTCCGCACAATGACCCAATAATAAGTGAGGAGGAACTCCTCCACTTCATAGCAAAACCAGAGATAGAAGGTCTGCCCGAAAACATCGAGAGCCTCGACGATCTGCCGCCTGAGATGAAAGCTCTTCTCGACAGACTGGGAATTTCAGAAGTGGAACAGAAGTACATAGCGGGTCTAGCCGTCCAAACAGACACCGGAGTCATCTACAATGAATTCCTTAAGGAATGGGCCAAAAAGGGCCTTATTGTCCTCCCCACAGAGGAGGCAGTAATAAGGTACCCCGACCTTGTTAAGGAACACTTTCTCAGGCTCTTTCACGTTGATGAAAGCAAGCTTACAGCCTACCACACTGCCGTCTGGAACGGTGGAATCTTTCTCTACGTCAAAGAGGGATTAAAAGTTCCCTTTCCGCTCCATCTGTTCTTCCTCATCCAGGAAAGCGCTCTGGCCCAGGCGCCCCACATAATCATCATCGCAGAGAAAAACAGCGAGTTTCACCTCATCGAAGGCTGTACTGCACCCATACTCGTCAAGCACTCACTCCATCTAGACATGACAGAGGCGTACTTTAGCGAAGGCTCTAAGGGACAACTCACCGTCCTTCAGAACTGGCCGGAGTACGTTCACACCAGACCCATGACGAGGGCAAAAATCGGCAATGGTGCCCGATTCATCAACACTACCGTTGGCCTTGGAACCGGCAAGAGCAACGTTGCCAATCCAAAGTATTGGGTGGAGGAGGACGGATATGTCGAATTGAACGGTATTTTACTCGGCCAGAAAGACTGGTTCGTTGACCTCGGGGGCGAAATGTACCTGCAGGGAAAAGGCGCAGCTGGAATAAACGCAAGCAAGGCCGTCATTATGGACAACAGCACCGTTATAACCCGTGGAATTATAAAGGCAAAAGCTCCAAAAACGAAGGGGCACATAAGCTGTGATGCATTGCTCCTCAGCGACAAGGCAACGATGGAAACCTACCCCGGACTCGTCAGCAGGGTTGACGATGCAGAGCTGAGTCACGAAGCAGCTATTGGCAAGATACGTGAGGAGGAACTCTTCTACCTTATGAGCCGTGGTCTGGACGAAGAGAAGGCGACACAACTGATCGTCAAGGGGTTCCTAGAGCCGATGTTGAAGGACATCCCCATGGAGTTCCTCGTTGAGATAAGGAAGATAATCGAGCTGGCCGTAAGCGGGGGCATGTGATCCTAGCCCCTTCAATTTTTGCACAGCTTTTCGACAAGCTCAAGAACCTCTGGAATCGCTTTCTCAACCTCCTCGCTCAGTTCCATGCCCAGCCCTACGTTTTTCGCAACGATGCCGATGAAATGGACCTCAGCTTTAGCAAGGCGCTCGTCCATGGACATTAGAAGCCTAAGTCCATCAATCGCCCCCATAAAGTGAGCACTTCTTATCTCCGCCTTCAACCTCTCGAAAACCTCATCCTTCTCAAGATGAACCACCTCACCCGGCTTCAAACTATCGCTCAGTATCGCGTCGATTATTATGAGGCGTTCTTCACCGGTGTAATGGCTCGAAAGCATGAAGATGTCGGTGCCAACTTCGAGTACGTTGTAACCCTTCTCGGCCAGAATTCTTCCAACCTTGATTCCCGCCCCGTCGTCCATCATAAGTTCGTTGCCTAGAGCAAGGATAAGAACTCTCATTCCCAACCCCAATCTAACGTCAGAACCATGGTTTAAACCCTTTGGGTTCTTCGATAGTAGAACCAATATCCTTTTTAAAGGAAGCATATGAAGAAGCACGGTGTTGAAAGTGAGGACTATTGCTCTAATCATGTTGCTGATCCTACTTCCTCTCCCCCTTACCCACGCCGAACCCGTGAGGATATGGAGCTACACAGACGAGTGCGCCGTTTTTTCAATCGCCATCAATGACAATGGATACATTTCCCTCGCCTTCGGTTACTACGCGGAGCTTTTATCCCCCAATGGAAGCCTGATTATGAAGGCCCCAACGAGAGGAATAGCCTACTCCACAGCAATATCCGAGAACAACATCGTTGTCATCGGAACAGAAGGAGACTGGCTCCAGGTTTTTTCTCCAGCCGGAAAGCTGTTATGGGAGTACAGGACGAAAGACAACGTTGTGAGCGTTGCTATCTCTAAGGATGGGAAGATCGTAGCGGGCGGAGACGCCTCCGGATACGTCTATCTCTTCGAGAACGGGAAACTCTCATGGAAGAAGAGGGTTGGAAAATACGTCTGGAAGGTTGCCCTCTCCAAAGATTTAGTACTGATTGGCTCTGATAGAGAGATAGAGGTTTTCTCCCTCTCGGGAACTCAAGAATGGTCGAAACGACTGAATGGCGGAGTCAGGGAGATACTTCCGACGGAATACGGAATGGCAATACTGGTCGTCCCCAAAACTGAGAACTGGGCAGACGTGGCCCTCCTAAACTACACCGGAGATGTAGTGTGGAGTCTCAACTTCACCCGGTATGTGAGGAGGATTGCAACCGACGGCAAGAATCTTGCCGTGGCAGGGATGACTGGGAACATCACCCTGCTATCGCTGGAATCCGGAAAAGTCACCTACTCTACACCGTTTGCCATGTACGCAAACGATGTTGACACCTTAAATGGATACACTGTAATCTCTGGTGGTAAGATAGCCCAGCTCATAGGGCCTAACGGGAGCGTTTTATGGTTCGAGAAGTTCAACGGAACGGTCTACCACGTTGCATTCTCACCCAAAGGATACTTCCTGACTGAATACGGCTCTCATGACATCCAGAATTGCTACAGCATGATAACGGCTTGGAGACTATCAGGAACCCCACCCACCACTACCCCTGAAGGGAAGAAGGGTGGGAAGATAGGGTTCAACCCCATTGTTGGCCTGAGTCTGCTGGTGATAGTCACAATCCTGGGGGCACTCTTATGGCGGCAGAGACGATAGTGGCAAAGAATCTCAGCAAGAGATACGGCGATTTCACAGCGGTTAATGGGATAAGCTTCAAGGTTAAGAAAGGAGAGATTTACGGCCTCCTTGGGCCCAATGGAGCTGGAAAGACTACTACCGTTAGAATGCTGACAACTCTAACATCCATCACATCAGGGGAGGCATGGATAAACGGCTACAGCGTGAAAGAAGACAGATTGATGGTAAAAAAGTCAATAGGGCTCGTTCCTGACGTTTCAAACCTCTATGATGAACTCACCGTCGAGGAAAATCTGAGGTTCACTGCAAAGCTCTATGGTGCCCCAATGGAAAACGTTGAGGAGCTCATAAAGGAGTTCAACCTTCCAGCAAAGAGGAAGTTCGGGAAACTGAGCTCTGGATTTAAGAGAAGGGTCACTATAGCGGCCGCCCTCGTCCACGAACCAGAGGTACTCTTCATGGACGAACCCACCTCAAACCTCGACATCAGATCCGCAAAGGCAGTTAGAGCGCTTGTTAGAGCCTTAAACCTTAGGGGAATGACGATATTCTTGACCACCCACAACATGATCGATGCCGAACTCCTTCCTCACCGAATAGCCATCATGGAGCAGGGAAAGATAGTGGCAGAGGGAAGGCGGGGAGAATTAAAGAGGCTCGTCGGAAAGGGCGTTATAGTCAGATTCTCAGTAGAGCCCGTTTCCTCAACCCTTCTCAAGGTCTTGGAGAGTTACTCACCTGCCTTTGATGAAGGTAGGATATCGGTGCTTGTCGACGACGTCGATGACTTCCTAGACCATCTCTTTGAGCTGAGGAAAACCCTTGGATTCAGGGTAACCTATCTCTCTACAGAGTTGCCTAGCATAGAGGACGTGTTTATGGAACTCACGGAGGAAAGCCCCTGTCCCTGCGGGGGGTGTCCAATTTGAAGATCCTCACCATAGCCGCCAAGGAGCTCAGGGAATACGTGTTAAAGCCCGGATCAATCAGCTGGGGGATTGTCTTTCCCCTAGTCTTCACACTGGCTTTTGCTGTCAGATTCGGTGATATCGACCACCTTGCCCCCGGATTACTCAGCATCTCCATTCTCTTCGGCACATCCTCCTTCGTTTCCTCATCGATAATATTCGAGAGGCGATTGAGGACTTTTGAACGGCTTCTGGTTGCCCCAGTAAGTTATCTGGAGATAGCAACGGCCAAAATACTCGTTGGAACTCTCTTCGGCATCTTCGTCGGAGTAACAAGCATGCTCGTTCTCAGACTCTTCATGGCATACGCCATCTGGAACTGGATTCTGTTACTACTCTTCATGACCCTTTCCGGCCTGGCTTTCTCAGCACTCTCGCTCTACGTCTCCCTCCGCGTCCAGAATCCGATAAACGCTATGACGTGGCTGAATCTGATAAGACTGCCAATGATATTCACGAGCGGTGCCATCGTCTCCCTACTGCTCTTCCCAAGATGGTTCCTGGCAGTTGGCCTATTGACTCCTATGACGTACTCGGTTGATGGTCTCAGATTCTCCATGCTAGAATACTACGATGTCGTAAACCCCGCCTATTCAGGCCTCGTGATGATAATCTTGACGATGATTTTTCTCTACCTCTCCATAAGAAGTATCAAGAACCTCTATTGACGAGCTTAAGGACGAAGAAGAGGAGTATCATAAAGATAGTAATGTAGTAGCTCCACTCAAAGGGCACCACTCCAATGATTCCAAGGGTATAAACTACCGTGAGAATCAAAACAAACGCGAGCAGGAGCCTGTAAAGGGTCTTCTTTTCCATTTTACCACCAAAATAAAAAGAGAGAGGGGTTTTTAAACTCTTTCGTCAGCCGGTGGAGCTCGCAGTTGAGTTCCCAATAGAGCAGGCTAGTGGCTGGGGTGTGTAATGGAAGACCTTGGGATGTAGCAGTTCTGCTATTTCCTCAAGTCCGTAGACTATCCTCGGACCAGGCCTAACAACTAGGTTTTCATCACTTAGAACGTACACACGGCCGTTCTTCACGGCCTCCACCGAAGACAATGGGCCCTTGCAAAGGTCTTCAGGCTTAATTCCTGCATTTGGAGAGATTATTATCACCTGCGGGTTCCTCGCCACTATCTGCTCCTCACTTGCAGCACCCCAGCCCTTCATGTCGCCGAAGACGTTCTCACCACCGGCAAGGGTTATCAAACTGTCTATGAAAGTCCCCTCTCCCCCCGTCCAGTAGCCGTTGTAATAACTGAGGATAAAGAAGACCCTGACCGGACTCGTGTTCGATATCATTGACCTCACGTAGGTTACCCGTGCCTTCATATCTGCAACCACCAGTTTCGCAGCCTCCTCCCTGTTAGTTATCTGCCCGAGGAGGTCCACTTCCCTATATATCCCATTCATGTCCTTTGGATCCACTATGACTACAGGGGCGATCTTTTCGAGACTTGGGAGTATGGATAGAGAGTAGCTATCAGCCAGAATCAGGTCGGGTTTGAGGGCGGCTAT
>JALTCK010000024.1 GCA_027074805.1 Thermococcus sp.
GTAGAAGTCCCCCAGCTGGGCCTGAAGCTTTGGCCTCTCTGCATTTTTGCAGAGTGTGAACTTTGTCGAGGCATCCAGTTTGTTCCCGCACCAATCCCAGAGTCTGATGTTGAGCTGAGTATTAAGACCGCCCTCCTCGGCATACTTTCCAAAGTATTCCTTCCATCTCCAGAGGTCGACGCTGAAGGTTCCCCATACGGTGTAAACGGTCTCTTTACGCCCGAACGGGTCCTTCCAGATCTTTGCATTGACACTATAAACATCGGCCTGGAGCTTTCCGCTTGCAGATAATTCTCCTGCTTCCAGCCGGTACCAGTAGAACTTGGGAAGGCTCCTCGTAATTAGGGTGAAGGGAATAACCAGCTGGAGATCCTCCAGGCTTTCGAGAGGACTAAGGGTCAGGCTGACCTCCCCGAAGCACGTGCCTCTCTCTGAGAAGAGCCGCGCCTCCGTCCGGTTCCTTCTCTCGTAGACGTCAACACCTGTGACGGAGATGTTGTAGCTGCCTCCTGGAATCACGGTGAGCTTAGCACTGCAGTTTTTGTCTGAAACCTCCATGGTTGTAAAGACTCCGTTCACGAGGAGAGCGCAGCTTCTCAGGCTGGTGGTCGATTTCACTCTGATCATAACTTCGGCAACATCGGGATCGAGGACGGTGTAGTTGGGGGGTGTTGGTTTCACAAACTCAAGCCTGAACTGGGGAAGCGGAACTGTGAAGTTGATGCCCGTTAGATTTCCTTTGTTTCCATACCTGTCAACCGTTCTGGCGTAGAGGACATGCCTTCCTGGTTTTATGCTCCAGCGGAACTCCATCCACTCGCCCGGCGAACCGCTCACGTTGGCTATCCACGCTCTCTCCCAGTCGAGCTCCTTCAACTTCTTTTCGTTCTTCCCTTCCTCCTCCTTCGGCTGGGGGTCAAGGTACATCTCCACCCTCTGGAAATCGTCGGCTCCAGGGTTCCGCCATCTGGCAACGAAGCCCGAGCTGTTCGCCTCCACGTTGAGGTTTTCCACCGCACCAGGTGGAGTTGTGTCAACAACGGTTATCAAATACGTTAGGCTGATGGAGTTGCCCGCCCTGTCGCTGATAACCACGACGTAGGTGTTGTTCCCGATTTCCCACGTTGGGATCGCGAACCCGAAGGGAACGCCGCTCTGGTACGGGGAGCTCCATATGGGGAGGTTAATCTTTCCAGGCTCGGGGTTCAGGTAGAGCTCCCACCCTGCCGGGTTGGCATCGCTCACGTTGAACTCGAAGGACGAGTTGGCCTTCCTCTCGGCCCGGAAAACCCACCCGTCACCATATCTCCCGAGGAGGGTCAGGTTGCTGGCGTGAACCCAGACGATTTCAGGGGCTATGGTGTCGACTATGACGACCCTCCCCTCGCTGGTTCCGGTGTTGTTCCCGTAGTCCGTTCCGTAGGCTTTGAAAACGTGGCTTCCATCGCTTAGGCAGGTGGTGGTGTAGTTCCATAGGCTTCCTTCCCCCGACATGGTGTGGTTCACGCCGTCCAGCTCAAGGATTGCACCCCTCAGCTCCTCGCTCGCGTTTATGGCAACGGTGACGACGCAGGAAGCGGCAATGCTCCCGTTCTTTGGCGTAGGTGGAAGGAAGTCTAGCGAGGGGGGAGTGGTGTCCAGCTTTTCAACCCCCATCAGCCACCAGTGGCTTACTTCACCGTTCCCGTTTCTCGCGGTAACGCTCACGTTCCAGAGGCCCGGAATCAGGCTCGAGTTGGTGTAGGTGGAGGAATCGCCGGTATCCTCCACAACCACGCTCCCGTTGATTGACCACGTGATGTTGGCGACCTGGTTCAGTTCGATGGAGAATACCGCGCTTCCGTTCACGGGATAGCTGACTTCCGTCGTCTCGGGCGAAAATGATAGAATCCTGAGGCGCTCCCTCACCTCGAAGCACAGGGCTGGCGTGGTGTTCTCCCATCCCAGGCTGTCGCTTGCTGTTATGCGCCAGCAGTAGGTTCCACTCAGTCCCTCCGTGGGGATGGTGAAGTTCGTCCAGTCGGAGTAGTCCAGCGTCTCTATGGCGGCCCAGCTCCCGTCCTCTGTGACGTTGGTTTCGAGGGAAGCTAACCCCGGGTGTGGCTCGCTCCAGAGGGCGTGGACTTTCAGGGGTTCCCCTTCGAGCACCGAATCGTTACTCTGTCCATAGAGCACATAGGATGGGGCCTTCGTATCGACTTCGAAGTGCCTCGTTTCCGTGATGTTCTCGTTTCCGTGGATGTCCTCTCCAGTGGCATAGAACTCGTGGGAACCGTCATCAACGGAAATGGTGAGGCTCCACGAAGTCTCTTCTCCATCCATTGCGTACGGAATCCCGTCGAGGTAGAGGGTCGCTTTCCTCAGTGGCTCGTTCGATTCGAGGGCGAAGGTGACCTCCGAGGTTCCGAGGAGCGAGCCGTCATCGGGCGTGGGCTCGACGAAGGCCAAAGCCGGTGGCGTCGTGTCGGTCTCAACAACCAGTCTCCAAGAGTGCTCGACCTCTTCCTCCCCCCTTCTCGCGACGACGCTGACGTTCCACACGCCGGGTATCAGACTGGAGTTCGTGTATTCGGAGCTCAGCCCCTCTTCGCTCAGAACCTCGCTCCCGTTGACGAACCATGTTATGTTCGCTGCCTCATTAATCTCCACGGAGAACGTCACGCTCTCGTTGTCCTGGGCGCTCACCTCTTCAATCTCCGGCGAGAACGAGATTATCCTCAGCCTCTCCTCCACCCTGAAGCAGAGCTTCTCCGTCTCGTTCTCGTTCCCGAAGGTGTCGTTGGCGACGATGTACCAGCAGAAGGTCTTCCCTGCCATGTCCTCATCGGTGCTTATCGTCCAGTTGCTCCAGCCGTCCGCGATCTCCAGCGGCGTTTTCTCCCAGATGAAAACTCCGTCTGCGAAGGTGGTGTTGCTCCAGAGAACGGCACTTCCTAAGTGGGCGTCGCTCCACCGGGCGAAAACCTCAACTGCATCGCCCTCAAGGACTTCGTCGGAGCTCTGGCCCGCATCGAGGAGTTCCGGCGGCGTGGCGTCTATCTCAACCGTTCTCTCTTCCGTTTTGTTAACAACTCCATCAGCCGAGCCGTAGGCCAGGAAGGTGTAGGTTCCATCGGCGAGGTTCCCCCTAACAATCCACCAGCTCTTCCCTGAGCCGCTCATCGTGTAGTTGACCCCGTTCCACTCGAGGGTGGCATTGTCCAGGTCGATCGATGAGGTGACGTTTATCACGACACTCCTCACGTTCAGCCTCGCCCCGTCTTCGGGCGTCGGCTCCGTGAAGCTTATGGTCAACTCCTGCTTCGGATAGACGTACCACGTCCACGAGACGCTGTCGCTCCCGTTTTCATTCTCAATAACCGCCGTTACGCTGTACTCCCCCTCGCCGGCGCTGGAGTTCGTGTAGCTCGACGTCTGGACGTTCTCCTCCTGGTAGACCTCGGTCTCTCCGACGTACCACGTGACGTTCACGGGCTGGTTCACGGTTATAGTGAAGGTCACTGAATCTCCAACGTAGCTCTCAACGGGGCTTTCGGGCGAATACGAGGCTATCTCTGGCGGTGAGTAGGCCTCGAAGCATTCTCTTGGAGTTTCGTTGGTGTTCCCTGCTCTGTCGATGGCAACTATGTACCAGCAGTAGAGTCCCGGCTTGTCCATGCTTACCGAGAAGTTGCTCCAGCCCTCGGTTCCCTCGAAGAACGCCTCGTCCGTTTTCTCCCACAAGCCTGTGATGTTCGAGTAAAGCTCGGCCTTCATCAGGTGCGGGTCGCTCCAGAACGCGTGGATGTGAACCGTTCCTCCCCGAGGGATTCCGTCCCTGTCCTGACCGACGTTTGAATAAACCGGCCCCTCCGTGTCAACCTCAAAGCTCCTCTCCTCGCTCGTCCCGTTGTTTCCCGCTAAGTCCTGCCCGTAGGCCCTGAAGGTGTGGCTTCCGTCGGGAACGTCTGTCTCGTAGCTCCACTCCTTTCCGGAACCTGCCATCGTGTGGTTTACCCCGTCCAGCTCAAGGGTTGCAGAGCTGAGGTTCTCGTTCGATGTGAGGTTGAAGATCACGTGCGAGTAGCCGATCAGGGAGCCGTCCCCCGGCGTTGGATTGACGAAGGACAGTAAAGGCGGCGTTACGTCGTTCTCTTCCTGCGCCAGCGGCGCGAAGATTCCCGACTGCGTAAGGTTCGCCCCAACGAGGTTCTTCGAGGCCTCGAGCTCTTGGTCAGAGGTTCCCTCAAGCGTCCAGCCCTCGCTGAAGCGCCACACCTGAAGGGTGCCCTCCTGGAGGCCCGCTGGAACTTCGTCGTAGTAGAACGCCAGCCAGAGCCACGAGTCCATATCCGCCTCGAGATATTCCCCGACGTCTCCGTAGCCCTCTGGCGGTGCGGGCCTCTCCTCCGGGGAAACGCCCCTAATCATGCAGTCTCCGGAGCAGGTTATCTCGGTAAGAACTCCGTTTATTCTGTTCGAGCTTAATGAGCCTGTGAACTCGCCTACGACGTTCACCGCCCACGCACTCGGCTCAGAGGCGTTCATTCTCAGGGTGTTGTCATATATCGACGAATCCCCAGCGAGATAGAGGTAGAGCGCGTAGCCGGGGTTCTCGCCGATGCCCGAGATACTCACGTCGTTGTCGTAGACGACCGATGAGGTGTAGAAGACTTCTATTCCGTCGGCGCTGTCTCCAGTAACGACCACTGTGTTCCCGTTGATGGTGCTCTCCTTCTCTTCCTCGTAGGCGTATATCCCGACTCCCTGGAAGCCGGAGACGTTTATCTCGTTGTTCCTTACGGTGTTATTGCCGCCATAGCTGAGGTAAACTCCGTAGCGAACGGTCTCGCTGGCCTCGGTCACGACCATCGTGTTCCCCTCGACGGTGCAGTTTCCGATCCCGTCAACCCAGACGCCTATGTTCGAGACCGATGTGGTTATGGTGAACCCTCTCAGAGTGACGTTGTCCGAACTCACGTAGAAGACTGGCTTCATACCGATGTCCCACGTTTCTCCATTGCCGCGAACCTCGGCTCCCTGGTCTGTTTCCACCGTGAGGGCTTTGTCTATTTCCACGCTCTCCGGGTAACTCCCGGCCAGAACGACCACCGTCCCGTTTTCAAGGGCGGCATCGATGCCGTCCTGGAGCGGCGTCTCGCTCGGGTTGAAATCGCTGCCTTCGTACCACCAGCCGCTCTCGTTTACGTAGACGGTCTCAGCCGGGATTAGAGTTGTCGCCGTGTCGTTCACCCACGTGGTGTTGACGTTCCCGCTCGTGTCCCGGGTCTGGATTCCTATCTCGTGCGTCTCGTCGGGGGATAGCTCACCGAGCCACCACTCCCCGTCTGCCGTCTCGCCTTGGTATTCGCCGTCTATGTAAACGAGGGCCCCCTCAAAGTCCTCGTCCTTCGGGTTGTCCCAAGTCCAGTGGATGTAGTCAGTCCCGACCTCGTGGGTGAGGTTCTCGACCGCTCCCGGCGGTGTCGTGTCCTCGTTGAGGTTCACGTAGAAGTCCACCTGGGCCATACCGATTTCGTCGCCCGCTAAAGCGAAGACGACGAGGTGGTTCTCGCCTTCTTCCGCTATTATCGTCGTGTTGGGTACGAAGGTGACGTTCTCCCCGTCGTTCAGGGAGTACCGCCACTCGTCCACGGGCTTGTTGGCCGTGACGTTAAGGTCTATGGTCGTCTCGCTGTAGATTTGCTCCTTCGGGGAGTGAATAAACACTTCCAGCTGACCGTCCGGCGGTGCCTGTGGAACATCCCCAAAGTCCGCTGGATAACTCGGTTGCCCCACCGTGGTGGGCGGAGAAATTGACGAGACGCCCACGAACCCCACGTTTAAGTAGGAGCTTAGGAGAAGATAAATCAAAAACAGAGTGCTTTTTTTCATTTTCTCACACCCCACTTTAGAAGAGCCTAGGCCACGGAGGGGGTGAACAAAACGTTATTTGAGCCCGTAGTCTGGGCCCTCCCTACATCACAGTATCATGCCTTAAGATACGCTTCCATCGTATAATAAGCTTTTGGTAAATTCACAAAATATTGAATAATCTTCAATAAAGGCTCCTAACCATACCAGTCCTATTCTGTTCACTTTCTCATCATCCCGTGTCTTCGAGATAAGGGATTCTAGGCTTTCTGAAGAGTCTGTCCAGTTCCTCCATTTTCTTTGTGACCCTGCTATGAATTTTTTTAACCTCCTCATTTTCGGGATACTTCTCCCTCAACACCGTGAGTATCCCCTCGAGAAAGCCGAGTATCGAGACTTCTACGAATTCCTTCCCCCTCTTGCTCTCAAGTCCCTCGTTGAGTGCCACGAATGAGTCGAGTCTCGTGATGAGAATCTTCTCACCAAGAGCTTCGAGCAATTTCCTTACCTCTTCAACTTCCCGAACCTCAACCGTCATTCCGTCACCTCCCTAGACTCTCAGAGTAAAAAACTCTGTAGTGTTTCTTTCAGTTATCTCCTCCACGTATCTGAACTCCATCCCCTTTATCCTTGCTATTTCCTCGAGGACTACTTTAACGTTGCAGGGGGTATTGCGCTGTCCCTTTACGGGACTCATGTATGGTGCGTCTGTCTCCACCAGCATGTTTTCGATTTCTAGGGCCTCTGCAGTCGCTCTCATTTCGGGAATGAAGACTATTCCAGTGTTTATCCCGATTCTGTGCCCGTTTTCGCCTATCTCTCTGGCCAGCTCGACGCTTCCAGAGAATGAATGAAAGTATGCTCTAGCACCCATCCTTTGGACGAGCTCAAAGGCTTCCTTTTCAGCCTCCCTTGCGTGTATCACGACGGGAAGGTCGATTTGTAGGGCAAGCTCCAAAAAGTGTCTGAAAATTTCCCTCTGATTTTCCCTCTGTCGTTCGTTCTCGGCGTAGTGATAGTCGAGACCTATCTCTCCAACTGCGACAATCTCCTCCATGTGTTCCCAGATGAAGTTCTCAACCCTTTCTACTTTCTCCCAGTTCCCTCTCCTGGCCTCGTTGGGATGATAACCCAGCGTTGGAAATATGAAACCGAAGTAGGGTCTCAAAAGCTCCCAGCTCTTCCAGACGTGGATTTTGCGGTACTCTGTGATTGAGTCCACAACAGCTTTGAGCTCTATCATGCACTTCTCTATGATCTCTGAGAGGTTCTTTTTGTAAAATTCAAGGTGAGCGTGGGCATCAATCATGCTCTCTCGTAGGATTTCTGATAGAAAAGCTTTTCTGGTGTTCGAGGTTAGAACCTATTAGTGGTTATAATGAGGGAATTTCGAGATTTCAAGGATATAATTCAGGACTTTGTTGCTAAGCTTGGAAGACTTTCACCAAAGGAACTTTTAAGCTATGCAATTAAAAATGAAAGAGAAGAAGCAGAATACTATGCTAAGCTCGCTGAGAAAGTCAGGAAACTCAGTGTAAGGGCTTTGTTTATAAAGATGAGCGACGAGAGTAGGGCTCATGAAAAGGCTCTTTTAAGTCTTTTTGAAAAGCTCTTTCCGGGGGAAAATCCGGTGGAGGTTGAGATTCCGCCGGTGGAGGTGTTACCCTTTTACAGCGAGTTTGAGAGTGTGGAGAGTTACCTGGAGGCCCTTAAGTACTGCATGATGAGTGAACTCCTTGCAAAGTCTGTGTATGAAGGGCTGGCGAAGATTGCTCCAGATGAAGACACAAAGGAGCTAGCGATGGCTCTGGCGGCAATGGAGCAGGAGCACTACGATGAGATAAAGAAGGTACATGACCTGCTCGTTGACATGAGGCAAAAGGAAATAAAACCCGAATCGTTGAAAGCTGGGGCCTATCTCTTTACTGAAAGAAGGAAGGCTAGATATTTTCTCCTTGATTTCATGAAATGGGATAAGAAACTGCTTGCAATAGTGCGCGAGAATCCTTCGGAACTTGGGGAGATGCTAGCAGGCAAAGTCAAGGAAATTCTGTGGGTGACAAAGGTTGAGGGGCTCGGAGGAGACGCCAACGTGACGATAGTTTCTCCTCGGGATGTCCCTGACCTCAGGAGGATAATAGTCAAATTCTTTGAAGGGCAAAAGGACAAGAGGGGAGTCATCTTGCTGGAGAACCTGGGATACCTTGCCCTTGAACTTGGATTTAAGAAGGCAATGGACTTCGTTCTTTACCTTAAGGACGTTGCCATTCTTCATAATGGCTATCTGATAGTCACGTCCGTCCCAGAGGCCTTCGATAAGAGAGAGTGGGCGATTATTACATCGGAGCTTGAGTTAATCTCTTGAGCGTTTTTCCCACACGATCTTCCCATCCTTTCTCACAATCTGGAGGATGCGGTGATACGGGATCTGAGTCTCTCCGACGAAGAAATAACCATGTCCGAGCTCTATCATGTCCACGGGAATCTTCTTGACATCCCCGTAGGCACCGCGGTGCTCGATGAGGATGTAGTAATCCCCTTCCTCCTCCCGCGGGTCGTACTTGATTTTCACTAAAGCTTCCTTCACAGAACCCTTTCTCATTGGGGCCACCTCAGAACCCTTTCAATGTTCCTCTTCCAATCTTCTATGTACTTTCCATGTCCTGGAAGGCCGAAATCAACGTCGAACTCCAAAAGCCTCTCGAGGCTCTCCTTCAGCTTCCAGCCGTTTCCGGTCGGAAGGTCGGTCCTCCCGACGGTACCATTAAAGAGTGTATCGCCCGTGAACATGACCCTCGTTTCCCCGTCGTCCAGATAAAGGCATGCGCTTCCGGCCGTATGGCCCGGGGTGTGGATCAGCTCGAGCTTAAGGGTACCAATTTTAAGCCGATCCCCATCCTCTAGGCTGATATCAACTTCCTGTGGTTCAAATTTTCTCCCATAAGAGTATGCTAGGATGATGTAATCATCTCCCATCTCGAGGGTCTCGGCGGTTCTCTCGTGAGCAGCGAAGAGGACCTCAATACCTTTTCTATTCAGCCACTCCTTTAGTGCTGTGTTTCCACCTACATGGTCGAAGTGTTCGTGAGTGTTGAAGATGATGGCTTTCTCAACCCCGCTCAGATAGCCCCTTTTTTCCCAGATATGAGTGTAAACATGCCAGTTGACCCCCGTCCCGGTGTCGATTATCAATACCTCCTTACCGGCCCTCACTAGGTAGACGTTGGAATCCCAACCTATTCCGCGTAGCATCACCGTGTGGGGAGGAATCTCAACTGGAACCAGTTCTCGCGGAAAGTTCTCTATGGAGCTTATACTCAAGCTCTCACCTCCGGATGGGGGCTCGAGGGGGGACCGCCTCCCCATCACCCCGTCGGGAGGGATGAATCTCTTCATCGCCCAGGAACTATTTTTCGGATGGCTTTATAAGCCATCCCTTCAATATCAGTTAGGTGACCCAAATGAAGACCGAACGCGCGAAGGAGATACTCCTTCAGCTCTTGAAAATCCCCTCCCCGTCGGGGAAGGAAGACAGGATAATGCTCCACATCATGGAGTTCCTCCACAGGCTCGACTACGATGTCCACATCGAGAGCGACGGCGAGATAATAGATTTGGTCGTAAACCCCGACGCGGAGCTTTTCTACGAGGTTCACGTCGATACCATCCCGGTAAGGGCCGAACCGTTCCTGAGGGGCAACATAGTCTACGGAACCGGGGCGAGCGACATAAAGGGCGGCGCCGCTGCCATTCTGCTGATGCTCGAGAACCTGAAAAAGGAAGGAAATAACCTCAACGTTGGAGTGGTCTTCGTCAGCGACGAGGAGCACGGGGGGAGAGGTTCCGCCCTCTTCATGGAGCGCTACAAGCCCAAGATGGCCGTCGTGTTGGAGCCGACTGATTTAGAGGTTCACATCGCACACGCAGGCAACATAGAGGCCTACTTCGAGGTCGATGGCAAAGAGGCCCACGGAGCCTGCCCCGAGAGCGGTGTCAACGCCATAGAAGAAATTTACAAGATGCTGGAAGAGCTGAGGGCCCTGGAGCCATTCAAGGCAAAGGGCAAATATTTTGACGCCCATATCGGCCTTCAGGAGCTCGTCTGCGACAACCCATACTATCTAATTCCGGCCCTCTGCAAGGGCCGCCTGGAGGCTCGCCTCCTCCCGGATCAGGAAGTCGAGGACATACTCGACCTTCTCGACCCGATATTCGACGAGTACACGCTGAAGTACGAGTACACCGAAATATGGGACGGCTACGAGCTTGAGGAAAGCGAAGAGATAGTTC
>JALTCK010000025.1 GCA_027074805.1 Thermococcus sp.
AGCCCAGGCCCCGCGTGGCCAGGCGCGTTAAGGCCATCTGATTCTTTCGTTTCGAAAGCTTTTTAGTGACCAAAGCGGGTTTTGAGTGAGGGCTATGATGCTGATAACGACATCCCATCGACCGACGAGGAGGACGAGGAGCTTCGGCCACGATTTGGAGAAGGTGTTCCCCAACTCCCTCTACTTAACTAGGGGAAAGAAGACCGTCCAGGATCTCCTCATGGAGGCCTACGACAGAAACTACGAGCGTCTTCTGATAGTCAACGTCTGGAAGGGAAACCCGCTCAAGATGACCTTTATCAAAGTCGACCCAGACGACTGGGGCTACCTCGGCTACCTCTACCTCCACGGCATAAAGCTCCAGCGCGAGGTGGGGTACAGGAACGTGAGGCCCATCCGCGAGGAGATGCCTCTTATAGTGACCACCGCAAAGCGCGTTGGAGTTGATCATACTGCCTTCGCCCAGGCCTTTGCCGAGCTTACGGGCGGTATCTTCATCCCCCGGCGGGAGCGCTCCCTCCTCGGGATAGCCGACAAGTACAACACGGACGTCCTCGGAGTTATCGAGAGGCATCCGCGCGGGATGGCGGTCAACTTCTACCGCTTCGACGTGGACAGGGAGAAGCCGGTTGGCCCGCTCATAAGCATTAAGATATGGATCATGGAGGACGGGAGGAGATGGGACTACAAGGAAGCACTAGAGCTAAAGAGGAGTGGCCAATCGAGGGAGTGATAGAGCTTTCTTTTCCGGACGAGGAAACAGCTAAGGTCGTTTACGAGAGCGTTCTTTACGAGCACGAGAGCGTGCCCTACAGGAGGAGCCACATTGAGTTCTTGAGGGATGGAAAAAAGGTAGTAATCCGCTTCCTCGCGAGGGACAACTCCGCCCTGAGGGGAACGCTGAACTCCTACCTCCGGTGGATTAAGGTCGCCATGGATTCGCTGGATTTGTAAATTACATCTCGCCTGAGTCTAGTATCTATCTTGTAAATTCGAAACACTTAAATGCTATGATATTAAAATTAGAATTGACAATCCCTTTGGGGGGTCGAATGCGACAGAAAGTGGTATGGTTTGTACTCGGAATATTGGTTGGAAGCCTTTTTTGTTGTTTCAGCGTACCCACAAGGCAGTGCTTCTCCAACAAGTTCAACTTCTGGAGTGCATCTAACAAACCAAGATGTCTCCAAGATTTCGATAGGACTGAAAAAGGGCAACTTTGAGGTCATGGATTCTCAAATACTGAAAAATCTGGTTAAGACAGGAGTTATTCCTTACGCCCCAATCTTTGGGGACAACACACTCTACGCTGTGAAGATTCTGCCGGACGGGAAGTTTTTCATATACGCGGGAACCAACATAAAGAACATTAGCAAGTTCCTTAATGATGCTAAGAGAGAGTTCTCCAAGGTGGACTGGGGTAAAACCATAACGCTAAAGATCGAACCCTCAAACTTCTCTTGGAAAGTAAAAATCAACGGAAAGCCTGGTGGGACGTATAAACCTGAGGGAACTCCATCCGTCAGTGCTCATATCGAGAGTAAAATCGTGTGGAGCTCTCATGACAATTGGAAACCCAGGGGCAAGCTTAAACTTGTATGGGAAATCTACAGACTTGCCGATACAGACCCTCAAGCGGATTATAGGGTTGTAGACATGAAAACCTTTGTCTGGTCAGGCCATTACCTCTACGGCGATAGCGGGACTGGTGTGTGGCAGATTGACACGGTTAAAGTCTACGCCAACGTTAAGCCCGATGGAAACAGTGTTTTTGACCTAGCGGACTTTGGCCCCACACATGACGTTAACAAATACGACTCCAAGGTTAAGTCCTCCATTTCATATACCTTAGGGATAGGAGGGGCCTCTGTTACAATACAACAGGTCATCAAGCTCTTCAAAATAGTGGTTGATACCAACGGAGAGTGGGTCAAGTGGACGTACACATTTAACAGAAACGAGCCGGGAAGTTACGCTGATAGCTGGATTAAACTTGAACCGGGGTACCAGTTCATAACCAACATTTCGAGTTCCCCAACAACAGCGCACCAAAAGCTAGTCGCTTCAGTTGAGTGGACGTACAATCGCCCCCTGCTTCCGGACGACCACTGGACCGGGTCAACAATCATAGACTGGATATGGAACTTTAAGTGAGGGATTTTTGTCTTCCTCCTTTTTAGCCGTCCCAAACTTATTTAAAGTCCGCCCCTTATTCTAACCCGGCATTACGATTACGGAGGTGTTGGTCATGCAGAACATTCCACCGCAGGTTCAGGCCATGCTCGGTCAGCTTGAGAGCTACCAGCAACAGCTCCAGCTCGTCATCCAGCAGAAGCAGAAGGTCCAGCTCGAGCTCACCGAGGCCAAGAAGGCTTTGGAGGAAATCGAGAAGGTCGAGGGGGAGACCACCATCTACAAGACCGTTGGAACGCTAATCGTCAAGACCGACAAGGCCAAGGCCGTCGAGGAGCTGAAGGAGAAGGTTGAAACGCTGGAGGTCCGCCTGAACGCCCTAGAGAGGCAGGAAAAGAAGCTCAACGAGAAGCTCAAGGAGCTTACCGCCCAGATCCAGAGCGCACTCAGGCCGCCCACGGCCGGCTGACCCCTTTTCTTTAATACCTCGGAGGATGCGGTAATGGACGAGGGAAGGGGCGGGAGGAGAGTAATCCACATAGGCCTTCCGGAGCTGAGTGAGGAACAGCTCATAGAGATCGGCGAGCTTGCGCAGGAGACGATTATAAAGGAAGTGTTCGACGTCCTCAACAGGAGCGACGTCAAGGACATAGAGGTCACGATGAGGATAAACCGGGAGGAGACTCTCGACCTCGAGGTTGAGGTCTACCTTGAGGTTCCGATATTCGTGAAGGTCGATGTCGATGGGCTTATAGACAAGGCCGTTGAGAAGGCCTACGAGGTTGTTGAGAGAAGGTTGAAAGAACTGGCCGCAAAGGATTAAACCTTCAACTCCTAAATTCATCTGGTGAGAGGGATGGATTATCGTGAGGTGGCGAGGCGCTTTGCGGAGGACGTTAAAAAACGCCTGGGTGAGTCGGTTAAGGAGATAATCCTCTTCGGGTCGGTTGCGAGGGGAGACTACGGTGAGAACAGCGACGTCGACGTCCTCGTAGTCGTTGAGGGTGACGCGTGGGAGGCCCAGAAAAAAGCTTCGGACGTTGTCGTTGATTACATCGTCGAGTACGGCGTTTACGTGTCGGCCAAGGTCATAAGCGTCGAGGAGTTTGAGCTGATGAAGAATCTCAACACCGCGTTTTACAGGAACATCCAGAGGGAGGGTGTGCTCATTGGGTGATGAAATAAGCCTTTTGCTCAACAATGCCCACGAGTCCCTTGGTGCGGCGGAGCTTCTGCTTGAAAAAGGGTTCTACAGAGATGCTATGAGCAGGGCATACTACGCCATGTTCTACGCTGCCAGTGCGCTTCTTAGGGCAAAGGGGATAGTTACCAAAAGCCACAGAGGCGTGATTGCAAAGTTTGGGCTCGAATTCGTCACGGAGGGCACAATAGAGAAATACTATGCAAAGGCGCTCAGCCTTGCAGAGAGCCTCAGGGAAAGGGCTGAGTACGATGCCACGTTTCAGCCTGGAGAAGAGGAAGCTAGGGAGCTCGTTGAGGATGCCAAGGCCTTCGTGGAGAGGATTGAAAAAGCCCTGGAGGAGCTGAGATGAAAGGAAAGATCAAGCTCAAACGCTTTCTTGAGGGCGCAAAGGATAGATCCTTCCTTCTCCTCTGCCACCACAACGCCGACCCGGATTCCCTCGGCTCGGCGATAGCCTTTGCCCTGTACCTCAAATCAATCGGCGTTGAGAATGTGAGGATAGGCGTTGCCCAGAGCGTCTCCTCCTACGCGAAGAGGCTTCTCATCTTCTCGCCGGCTCCAGTTGAAAGAGACCCTGCGGTTAAAGAGGACGTGGTCATGATTTTCGACACGTCATCGCTCGAGCAGCTCGAGCCGATCGAGATTCCGAAGGGAAAGACCGTTGTAGTCATCGACCACCACGTTGAAAAGAAGGACCCGATTAGGGCGGATATAGTGGTGATAGATTCATCGAGAACTTCAACGGCTGAAATCGTGTGGGAGCTTATCAAGTACCTCGGCTTCTACGATGAGACCGCCATTAAAGCCCTCCTCGCTGGAATCGTTACCGACACCGCAAACTTCCGCTTCGCCAACTCAAAGACCTTTAAAACGGTTTCAGAGATGCTCGAGCGCTTCCCGCTCCAGATGGGGGAGATATTCCAGCTTGTTGCACCGGTTAGCGACGAGAACATAGATCAGGCAAGGAGGATGGCGATGCTCAAGGCCTGCCAGAGGCTGGAGATAAAGAAGTTCCGCAGGTACATCATAGCGGTCTCGAAGGTTTCGGCCTACGAGTCGCTCGCCTGCAAGACATTCCTCCAGCTCGGGGCAGATATAGCGATAGTGGGGAGCGAGAAGAAAGGCGTCAGGATTTCCGCGAGGGCCAGGGAGAGCCTCGTTAAGAGGGGCCTCCACCTCGGCAAGATTATGGGGAAGGTCGGGCCGATTATAGAAGGTTCCGGTGGCGGACACGCTGGAGCGGCCGGTGCAAACGGGAAGAAGAACCTGGATGAGGCAATTAAACGTATCCTGGGAGAGATTGAGAAGTTTTTAAAGGAGGTTGATTGAGATGGCAAAGTGTCCTCTGTGCGGAGAACCCCTTGATTGGGGGGAGTTAATTGAGCAGATGCTCGCCCTTGAGAACGCGGGAGAACTGCTGAAGGACCGTGAGAGGTTCATGGAGACCTTTAGGGACTTCGTCTTCAAGTGTCCTCACTGCGGCGAGGAGTTCTACGGCAGGAACCTGCCAGAGAAGGAGGCAGAAAAGGTCTTTGAGCTTCTCAACGAGTTCAAGGGCTCAGTAGACTGGGAAAAACGGAAGGTTAGGCTGAGACTCAATAGCCTTCTGGCCCTCGACACCATGCTCGAGAAGTGGGACGAAAAGATGAAGGGGTAGCGATAGACTTTTTATCTATCCCATCAACTTTACCCGTCGGTGATAACTGTGGTTGAAGTCATAGCACCCTATCTCGAAAGGGCAGATTACAAGGGTGCACTTGAGAGAGCCATGGAAATAAACTCTCCAATCAGACGACTGATTGCATTAAGTGAGATCCTTACGGCTTACCCAAAGGATGAGGTTCTAGCGGCCATGTTCGATGCCCTTGAGGAGATCAAAACTACTGCTGAGCGGGCGGTGGCCTACTCAATCCTTGGGAGGTCCCTCTACGTTCTGAACAGGGATAAGGATGCCGAGCTTTACTTTGAAAGGGCAATAGCTGAGACTTCAATGGTATCCTCCCTCCCCCTAAGAGGTGAGGCCCTCGGTGGGATCGCAAGGAACCTAGTCCTCTCCGATAGGTACGATGAGGGTCTAAAACTCTTTAGGGAGGCTGTCGAGCTTCTCCAGGCTTCAAGGGCACTCTCTTCTAGTGCCGTTTCATCCCTCCTAAAGGTTGCCAGGCTGATAGAGAGGAGCGCAGGTGAGATTCCAAACGAAATTGCCCTGGAGTTCTACAGGCTTCTTCGCTCCGTTTACTCCTCCCTAAACTTCAAGCTCCAGGCGAAGCACGTGGAGGACAGGATAGAGCTTATAGAGGAGGTTCTGAGGAGAGGACTTGTAGTAGTCGAAGACCTCATAGAGAGAGGAGAAGTTGAGATCGCCATGAGCATGATGCGCTTTCTGCCTCTTGAGAGCAGGGCAATAGCCATGCTGGAGCTTTCTTACTGGCTGTTCCTCCACGAGCAGCCCAAACTGGCCAGGAAAGCCTTCGAAGATGCACTAGAAATATTCTTCGTAGGAAAATTCAGAGTAAACGAGGCCGCAGTCGAGGCCGTTGCCAGGAGATTCCTCAGGATCGGATTCCTAGATGAGGCCCTTATCTTGGCGGGAATACTTTCGGAGAAAAAACGCTCTTCCGAACTTTTAGGTGATATAGTCATCACTTACTGGCGCCTGGGAGACGAAGGAAAGGCCCGTTCAATCCTTGAGGGCATTTCCGACGAAGACGTTAAAAAACGGGTTCTGGCCGTTTTGGAGGGTGATGAAGATGTGGGACACGAGCAAGGATTACCGCTTACTGGTGGCGGAGAAGAGCGTGGAGATGTTCCTGAAGACGGTGGAGCACGCGAAGTTCAAGGGAAAGTGGAACAAGAAGGGGGCGCAACAGCTGGCAAAGGAGATGATTCCTGAGATACAGGCAATGAGATACGCCTACGTCGATCCGAAGGAGCTGGTTGAGGCACCACAGATGAAGGCCCTCAAAGAGAAAGCCCTAGCTATAATCGAGGCCCTCGGGGGAGAGGACTGGCACCACAAGTTCCTCAGCTTAGCTGATAAGAGCGAACGAGAGAAGGTTGAGGAGGCAGTCGCAAAGGTTCGCTTCTTCCTCAACACGATACTCGGTCTTGACAAACGCTTAGCCCTCGGAAAGATAAACGACCCTGTCATAGCGGTGGACATCAGGGTCGGCGAGGTCATGAGTGTCGGCAAGCACCCGAACGCCGATCGCCTGCTCGTCACGAACGTCAACATTGGCGACAGAGCTATCACCGTCGTGACAAACGACCTGACGGTGAAGGAGGGCAACCACGTCGCCGTTGCACTCCTCCCGCCTGCGAACTTCCGGGGAATCGTCAGCGAGGGCATGTTCCTCGGTGCCGGCGAGGGAGTTCTCAAGGACGTCAAGGGAGAGATAGGCGGCCTGCCGAAGGGGATTCCTCTTGAGGCATTCAACGAGACGAGGAACCTTGTGGAGGCGTTTCTGAAGGGCTGATCTTTGACATACCCCTTTTCTTATCACTTTTAGAGAGAAAACTTTTTAGCAAAAGGGACATAACGAGAAGTGGGCCTTGCCTCCAGGGTGGAAAAGCTAACCGGGGAGGGGTGCGGTGAAGAGAATCATTATCTCTGCTGGCATGGTATTCCTCGTTATTCTACTTGGATTAAGTTACCAAGCGCTCCATAATTCTCCAGCGGTGGATAATTCAAATCCCCTCGTCGATGTCAGAGTTGAGTTTGAAAACGCCCTCCTCGATCTGCACATAACCCGCATCCTGCCGGAGACCCCCTTCTGGGTCAGCGGTGAGCCTCTGAACTGCACCGTGCTCAAGGTTGAGGGGCTGGTGGTGGAAAATGGCACTTATCTGGCGGTATTTTGTCCAGGCGAGGGGGAGTTAACCCTTATTCCGGCAAATAAGAGCGCGGTAAACGAGTATCTGCGCTTTTTTGACGAGCACGGAGGGAGAATCCTCGACTGTACCTCGACGATAAGGTCCCCAATAAAGACATCGTTAGGGGAGAACGTTACTGTGCGTGAGCTGAACGGCATGTGCGTGGTTCCTGCCATCGTGGAAACTGGCAAAGAGTAAAGTAGCTGACGGTCGGGGGGAATTGGAATGCAACTGAAAAAGTGGCTTCCCACCATAATTCCTGTCATCATACTCCTCTCAATATGGACATTCAGGGGAGTGCATCGGCCAGGGAATCAAGAGTACACTCTCCCCGCTTACGTAGTTCTCCAAGAGAGGATAGCCTCAACGGCCATCGACTATTGCTATCAGTACAACCCGGACTGGAGGTGCACAGGGGTTACTCTCTGCTCCTGGCCCAATGACACGGCAACGGTCGTTCTCTACGCTAACTATACGATCAACTGCATCGGCCTAACGTGCCGTCCCGTCAATGGAACATATTACAAAGCTGTCATAAACACAACCGACTGGGAGGTTATAGAGTTCGAGCCCGCGAACGAGGGCATCTTCCAGGAAGTCGTATCCGAATGCGAGCGGGTGTGGAACTCACCGGAAAAGGGGTAGGAGGGATTAAATCTACGTCCCATCACACCCCAAGCGTTTTGAGAGGTTGATTTTTCGCTTTTTGTTCCGATGTATTCATTAGCTTACTCGATTGCTCTTCTTTCTTTTAGCCTGTCCCTCTCGTAAAACCCAACTCCAGATAAATTTATGCATTAAAAAAGGAATAAATCTTACAAATAATAAGAGGAAAATCTTATAAAGATGAAGTGAATAGAAGGTATTGTAGATAACTAAAGGAGGTGAACAACTTGAGATGGAAGCTCTTGATAGCAGTCATCCTTGGACTGCTGATGGTCGGAACTACAACTGGGGTGGCATTAGCTTCTGGGGATTGGAGTGAACTTGGAGATGGGTATTCAAAGGGGTATTATGAGACTCCCCTTGGAGGAGGGACTGTACACAACAGTGCAGCAGTTGAGAAGTACAACTACTACTGGTGGGATGGTTACGGATATTTGTACCAACTCAAAGAATCTGCTGCCGGTGCTGCAAGAGAATGCGATATCTCCTGTGGACCTGGGATGATAGTAAAGCAAGGAGTAGATCTCATAAAAGACGGAGGAAGTTTTTCTTTCATGACAAATCCATCTGATGGACGTGTGGCTGCAGCATTTCCAGACTCAGGAACTGCTGGTTTATTTGAAGATATTGCACAGGATATAGCAGGAATTGTGGTTAGTAATATGCCCTATGGGGTAGGTTATGCATACACAGCGGCAGAATTCGCTTATAACCTCAAAAAAGGATATGACACACTCAATAATCCTGGGAACGTATACTTCAGGTGGACGACATATGGAAGTGATGTTGGGCACTTCACACGCTGGTTTGTAGAAATTGATCCGGGCAGCTATGCGGATTTTACAGTTAAGTCAAAAATATACTGGGATCCAGTAGATGCTGCTGTCGTTTCTGGTAGTTTTGAGATCAGAGCACCTTCATATACCCCAACTATGATGTTGAAAAAAACCAGCACAACAACTAAAATTATCCAGGGAATAAAGTACAGAGTTACAGGAATTTCCAAATATACAATAAATATTAACGGAAAGATTTACACAATGTATGCCATAAACCCAAAGCATGTCCAAAAATACAAGCGACAATTCAATATTCCGGAAATAGTAATTCAAAGGGCTGCAAAAAAAGGAAGCCCAATATACGTTCTGGAAAATCCTCAGGTTAAAGTTTTAAAGATCAGCTCCTATATCGAAAAGGAGGGGTTACTAAATGAGAAAGAATCATAAAGCTGCCTTCATGCTTCTTTTATCTTTTCTGTTGGTGTTAGGAATACTAACATGGACCAAAGGATATGTTGATAAAAGCCCCTCTCCCGATTCCCCCACACTGGCTCCAGATACAGCCCTGAACATGCTCTACGACGCCAATCTAAGCAACTTCTCCCTTAAGCCCTACTACACATACTGGATCGATGGCAAAACCTGCGGGAAGCTCTCCCCTCATTGCAGGATACTGCGTATGGAATCCATAGTAGAAGTAGGGAACAGGACGTACCTAGCATTCTTTGACTTCCAGAATAAGACCTTGAATCTGGTTCCGGCCAACGAAACAGCCGTTAGGGAGTACATCAAATTCTTCAGCGAGCATGGAGGAAGAGTCCTTGACTACAACTCGACGGTAACCGTGAGGTACAACACTACAACGGTCAAGGTTCTGAACGACACCTGCGTGATTCCGGCGATAATCCGGGTCGAGGAAAACGGAACGGAAGGATGTTGCGGATGATATTGCTCCTCATGGTCCCCCTCATACTCTATGCGCTTCTCTTTCTCCTGCCGGACATCTACAAGGCAATGCCCAGGGAGAAAGCCGACCTCGTTGCGGGAGTTCTTTATGCTCCCTTCTTAGTTTCATCGTCTCTCTACTTCACCTTCGTGAGCGCGGCGATGATTGATACTTCCGGAATAGATAAAGTTCTCCCTGCGCCTCTGGATCTTCTTGTGATACTTCTTCTCGCCTCGCTGATGGCCACGTTGATTGCTTCACTCCCTCTCCTGCTCATAAGAAAGAAAAGGGAGATAAAACGGCCGGTTTTCGTGACGTTTGCGGCAAGCTTCTCCATTGACTCAGTGCTCGTGGCTCTCTTTGGGTGGCTCAGCGTCTAAACCCCAGTCTCTTCCTCACCGTCTCCAATGCTCTCTTCGCATCTTCCTTGAACTCCGGGAGGCCGAGCTTCTCCATCGTCTCCGGCAGTGGAACGCCGAGCTCTTCATCCCAGCCCCTCAGCCTGTAGAACTCCTTTC
>JALTCK010000026.1 GCA_027074805.1 Thermococcus sp.
TCATCGTCCTTTGGGAAGACCCAAACGTAGCCCCTCGGGGCAACCTCATTGCCGAACCAGAGGTGTATGAGGTCTGGATCATAGCCCTCGATGAGCATCTCGTACTCGTAACTTGAGTCGAACTCGTGAGGAGGAGCATAGGTGTTTATACCGGCCTTCCTCGCTATCATGCTCTCAACGCCGTCGGCCGCCACAATGATGTCCGCGTAAATCTCGACCGGCTCGTCCTCGTGCTTGACCTTGATCCCAGCGACCTTACCGTCCTTCCTTATGACGTCTTTGGCCTCGGTTCTGGCAAGAACGTCGGCACCGGCCTTTGCTGCATAGTAGGCGAGCATCTTGTCAAAGACCTTCCTCTCAAGGATTACGCCGCTCACTTCCTTGTACCTTAACTCGAGTTCATAACCGCTAGGCGAGTAAAGCTTGGCCCCGTAAATCTCGCGGTTGATGAAACGCCTATCGTAGGGAATATCGTACTTCTCAAAGACTTTAATGCTTATGCCCTCTGCGCACTGCTTCGGGCTTCCAATGGCAGGCTTCTTGTCGATGAGCAGAACAGAGTAACCAGCTTTGGCAACGTTCCTCGCTACTATCGGACCGGCGATACCAGCCCCGACGACGACCACATCGTATTTCATCCCGTTCATTCACTCACCTCCAGGGGTTCAGCGCTGAGAGCCCCAACTGGACACGCGTTGATGCATATTCTGCAGCTTATGCATTTGTCCTGAAAGAATTCCCAGCCACTCGAGTGCACTTCTATGGCGAGAGTCGGGCAGACACCAGCACATCCACCACAGAGATAGCAGATGTCTTCGTTAACAACGACTCTAATCTTTTCCGGCATTATTGTCACCGCCAATTTTTTGTTTGAGCCGTTCTTCATCAATTTCAATTACGCCCTCTTTTATTTTTAACGGTATAAATCTGTCCAGCTCCTGCGCCTTGGCTATGACCTCCCTCTCCTTGAGGTTGAGCCTATCGCTGAGCTCTTCCACGGTGGCCTTCTTTGTTAGGAGGAGGTAGTGGAGAATGGCAAGCTGCGTCATGTCACCCACCTTTTCGAGATATCTGCGTTTAACGTCCTTCATCAACCTGTCTCTCATGCTTTCTATTGACTGGAGCGCTAGGAGAACCTTTTCAAGTTCAGCTGTCATCTGCAGGAAAGAACTCACGATTGCGAGGAGATCATCCTTCTCATTGGGGACTCCGGAGAGGTCTATTGTAATTTTTTCAACGGGTCTCCCACTGAGTTCGAGTCCCCTATACCAGAAGATGTTGGGGGTGATTGTGGTGACGTACGTCTTTGAGATGGCTATGTCGTAGTACTTCCTTGCAGGCCCTATGAAGGGTCCTTCTCTCTCGTAGGATTTTAGAATTCCTTCCCTCTCCATTATCTTTAGGTGCTTGGCAACTGCTGTCGAAGAAACGGTGACCTTGCTACTCAGAAAGCTGAAATAGCACTCTGTACAGGTTAGATGGCTGAGCAGTTCCCTTCTCACCTTGTTGCCCAGTATGTAAAAGATGTCCGGTTCAGGCATGACCCACACCACCCAGATTTGTGACGTAAAGCTTATATAGTGAACATTTAACCTTAGGTTGCAAACTTGGAGATTAGACTCCACGTGGTATTGTCATCAAAGCGTTATAAACCTTTAGATGGAGGTGTTGGGAATGGGATTGATTAGTGATGGTGATAAGAAGGTCATCAGGGAGGAATTCTTTTCGAAGATGACTAAACCAGTCAAAGTCATTGGATTCACTGGCAAAGAGCACTGCCAGTACTGCGACCAGCTCAAGCAGCTTGTTCAGGAGCTCAGTGAGCTCACTGACAAGCTCAGCTTCGAGTTCCACGACTTCGACACGGAGGAAGGCAAGAAAGTTGCCGAGATGTACAGGATCGACCGCGCCCCGGCCGTTACAATAACCCAGGACGGCAGGGACATGGGTGTCAGGTTCTTTGGCCTTCCAGCCGGACACGAGTTTGGCGCCTTCCTCGAGGATATAGTTGACGTCAGTAATGCCACCACAGATTTAATGCCCGAGAGCAAGCAGGAGCTCGTAGAGATCGACAGGGACGTTAGGATACTCGTTTTTGTCACTCCAACCTGCCCGTACTGCCCGCTGGCAGTTAGGATGGCACATAAGTTTGCCATTGAAAACACCAACGGTGGCAAGGGTAAGATCCTCGGTGATATGGTCGAAGCCATCGAGTATCCCGAGTGGGCCGACCAGTACAGCGTCATGGCAGTTCCGAAGATCGTCATACAGGTGGACGGCGAGGATAAGGTTCAGTTCGAGGGCGCCTATCCTGAGAAGATGTTTATGGAGAAGCTTCTTGCAGCTCTTGAGTGAGAGCCTTCCCCCTTTCCTTTGGTGATTAGCGTGAAGAGGGAGTTCTCTCGCCCTTTTTTCCTCGCCTTCATGTTCTATGCCCTAGGTTACGGGATGCGTGGTGTTGTGAGGCTTTATAATCCTGGAACCTTCTGGGGTGATATGGTAACCGATGCAGTGATGTTCATAGGTGTGTTTCTCCTGGGATGGGGGCTCTACTCTCGTTTTGATAGGAGGGCACGGTAATCTGAGAACGATGACACTCGGCTCACTATCCCGCGGAAAGATTATAAATCTCAGTCACCAGCACATAGCGGGGGAGCACATGGCTATAAGTGTCGGCGGTGTCAACGTTGGCTTTACAGGGGAGCTCGACGACGGCTTTGAGGGGGGTTTTGGGAGTCTTTTTGCGAGACGGTATCTCCCGGACGTTATAGAGGGCAAATCTCAGAGTGGCGACGTGGAGATAGAGCGCTTTAAGGGCAAAACCTTCAGGGTTTTCAGTGCAGTATACGATCATCTTGGCAGAGATGAGTACAAGATAGAGTCTTCACTCCCATCTGCATATGGGAATGAGGCTCCCGTGTTCTTTGTTCTTCAGGCTGCCGCTAGGTCAGGGGCAAAAATGGGAAGGATATTCGTGACGGACTCAGTGGGTGTCGTTGCAAATACTGGGAGAGCGGTTCTATTCATTGGCTATCCTCACACGGGGAAGAGCACTATGTCGGTTCTGGCCTTGGCAAGCGGCCTTCCTGTCCTAAGCACTGAGAATACGATTGTTGAGGTCAGGGGCGAAAAGCTCTACATTGTTGGTGGCACAGATGTCCTAGTTTACGATCCTCGCGTGGAGGGGATATACGATGTTAGAATTCCATATGATGAGAAAACCAAGAGTGGCTATCGCATAAAGGATTTAAGAGGGGGAAAAGAAAGGAAATCTCTCTTAAGGAAAGGGGTCGAGATAGAGATGATAGTGCTACTTCACTCGGCTTTCAATTGCATGGAGGCCAGCTTTTCACGGATTATGGGCAGAAAGGTGAGAAAGACGCTCTGGTACTTCTCAACTGCACTTATGAAGGGTCTTGACTACTATGAGCCCATGCCCCTCCACGTTCCCATGAACGAGGAGATAAGCGAGAACCTCAGGAAATTCCTAGAAACAGCCTCTTCATCGTACTCTGAGAAGATGTTTGAGGCATTTGGGAATCATAGAACCGTTTTTGAAAGGGTTATGGAAATTATGGAAAGCGAGGACTGATTAAACCAGCCCTTTCTCCATCAGCACCTTTTCCATCCTATCCATAGCTTCTTTAAGTTCTTCGTAGGCTGTGGCATAGCTTATCCTGATGTAACCCTCTCCGGCCTTCCCGAAGGCTGAACCTGGAACCACGGCCACTTTAGCTTCCTTTAGCATGAGCTCGCTGAACTCGTGGTCGGTTAATCCGGTGTCCCTGATGCGTGGGAAGATGTAGAACGCACCCTTTGGCTTGAGGGTGGGGAGTCCCATTTCGTTCAAACGTTTCCATACTAGCTCCCGTCTCCTGTCGTACTCTCTTCTCATTTTTTCCACGGCCTTCCAGCTTCTTTCATCCTCAAGTGCCTTGGCAGCTGCATACTGGACGAAGGTGACCGGACAGGTGGAGTTGTACATCTGGAACCGAGTCATCTTCTCGATTATCCACGATGGGGCTGCTACGAAGCCAAGACGCCAGCCTGTCATCGCAAAGGTCTTGGAGAAGCCGTTAACCGTTATCGTTCTCTCGAACATTCCGTTGAGTGAGGCAATACTGTGGTTCTTAATCCCGTCGTAAACGAAGTGTTCGTAGACTTCATCGCTGAAGATTATGAGGTCGTGCTCCACCGCGAAGTCAGCTATCTCCTCGAGATCTCCCTTCGTTAAAACGGCCCCGGTAGGGTTATTGGGAGTGTTGATGATGAGCGCCCTCGTTTTTTCCGTGACGTATTTCTCTAGCTCATCGACGGAAAGACGGAATTCGTTGTTCTCATAGGTTGGAACTTCCACCGGCTTTCCGCCTGCAAGAACAACGGCTGGGCCATAGCTGACGAACATGGGGCCAGGGATGAGAACTTCCTCACCATCTCTGAGAAAGGTGGAAAGGCCCATAAGAAAAGCCTGGTTCGCTCCGGTTAAGATCATGATTTCATTCTTTGGATCGGCGTCTATGCAGTTCTGTTCCTTTAACTTCTTTGAAACGGCCTCTCTGAGCATCATGAGGCCTGCGTTGGGGCTGTAATGGGTCATCCCTTTATCAAGGGCTTCTTTGGCGTACTCCTTGATATGCTCGGGCGTATCGAAGTCCGGCTCCCCAATGCCGAGCGAGATGAGGCCTTCGACGCCCTGGGCGAGATCGAAGAGCTTTCTAATCTCAGAAGGGTTAACAAGGTTAAGTCTGTCACTCAGAGCCATGAACACCACCGTTTCATCTTCTCGTTATTGCTTATAACATTACCTCACCGAAAAGACGTCGGTTGAAGCGCAGAAATGGGCATTAGGGAACTAAACATGGAGAGAATGGGGGTATCTCACTGTGTTAGGACAAAACCTTCCATCACCAGCACATCCAGTCCAGCTTTTCTAAAGGTTCTTAAAGCATGTTCGGGTGAGCAGACTATCGGTTCACCGTGCATGTTGAAGCTAGTGTTTAAAACGGCGCCGAGACCGCTTTTTCTCTCGAAAGTTTTTATAATCTCATAATAGTCTCGATTTACCTCCCTCCTCACCGCCTGTGGCCTCGTCGTGCCGTCAACGTGAACCACTGCTGGAGCCATCTCTCTGAAATCTTCACTCGCGGTGTAGCTCATAGTCATAAACTCGTTTGGACTACCGTTGAGGTCTTCAAGGTATTCTCCGGCCCGCCTCCAGAGCAGCGAAGGGGCAAAGGGCTGAAACACGTCCCTTTTCAAGGCAACGTTTAATCTATCTTTAATATCTTCGTCCGTTGGATTTGCCAGGATCGATCGGTTTCCTAGAGCTCTGGGTCCAAACTCCATTCTTCCTTGGAAGAATCCAACGAGCTTGCCATCAATGAGGGCATCGGCAACGAATGCAGAAACGTCGCTCAATTCCTCGTATTCAATACCTTTGCTTCTCAAAAAGCTCTCCACCTCCTCCTTCCCATAGGTGGGCCCGAGGTAAACATGATTTAGCTTGAAGGGCTTCCAGTTTCCTTCCAGTCTTTCCATCTGTGCTTTGACAAACATAGCTGCTCCAAAGGCCAAGCCACCGTCGTCCATCGCAGGAAATATCCAGAGGTTATCATCCCCAAGAATGTGCCTCAAAACTGCATTCGCCTTCACGTTCTGGGCAACCCCACCAGCGTAGGCCACAGGAAGGTTGTATCCCTTCAGTTTGAGACCCAGTTCCTCGATAAGCCTCTCGAGGTGGGCCTGGGCACTTGCCGCTATCTCTATGGCTTTTCTATGGAGCCTGCCATCGAGTTCCCCTCGTTTCATTTTGAGAGCTATTTCCCTCGTGTGTTCCAGAGGATAATCAAAGAACTCTGAGAGCTTCTTCGTCGCCTCGACGCCGATTACTTTCAGGTGGTTATCAAAACTTAAGCCATTGAGCTCTATGATTGAGCTTAAATCGTAGGTCGGCCTGCCATATGCGGCTAGACTCATCACCTTGCCTTCATGGTGCATTGGTTTGAAACCGAGGAGTTCTGTAACCGAAGCATAAAAATCTCCAGGGGAGTCGAGGTAGGTGCTCTGGGCTATTCGCATCATTTCTCCATCTCTTGCCATGTATATGGACGAGCTGAGGCCGTCACCGGCGGCGTCTATACTCACTGCTAGAGCATTCTCCCAGCCCGAGGTGTAGTAAGCAGAAGCTGAATGAGCTAGGTGATGTTCGACGAAGAGAATCTTCCTCTTAAACTCCGGCCCAAAAATTGCCTTCAGGTTGGTTTCAAGCTCTATGAGACGCTTTCTCTTCCTGAATATGCCTGCGATGGCTATTATCTCGACATCTTCTGGAGAGGCATGAACCATTTCAAGGGCCTTTTCAATACTCAGTCTGGGAAAGCCGCGGTACTTTTTGACTCTCTTTAATCTCTCCTCGTTGACAGCAAGGATTCTTGCCCCGTCTATTAGGACTACTCCAGCGTCATGCCCATCATGTATTCCGAGTATCATGTAGGGCACTAGTCTTTCCACTTTTAAAACTTGGTCTCAAATTTGTAAAAGTAAAGGTTAAAAACAGGATGATGTAACCCCCTATGGGTGATGATAATGAAAAAAGCGGTTACAATGTTGTTGATCTTGATGTTGGCTCTGATTCCAGTAACTGGCTCCGTCAGAGCAACCAGCACTGGCAGCGGTGTCGTGGGGGCAGCGCTGGTGTGGTATTACCTATATCTCCATGAGAACAAGACCTTCTCGGAACTATACAATTTGAGTGTGCAGAACGGCGTGGACAACGAAACCCTTACCCTTGCTCACAACCTCTCAGTTAACGCCAGCAGGGAGTTCAAGACGGCACTTAGCTTTGGGACTCCGAAGAAACTTTCTCGCATTCGCTGGTTGCCCTTCATGATGCATGTAAGAAAGGCCTATCTGAACCTCATGGAAGCCACTGAGCTCCTGAAAAAAGCCCTTGAGAAAAAAGGAATTGAGACTTCCTCTTGACTTTAGGTTTTTCGATGTCTTACTTTAAATTTTAAAAAAACAAAGGGTTCAGTAAGTCCTCGCAAACCTCGCAATAAACTTGGCTTCCCTGCCACAGATCGGGCATCTCTTTCCTTCGGGGGCTTTGGCCTTCTCCTCAGGGTAGGGAATTCCGAGCATCTTGGCGTCGAGCTCTTCCTCCATCTTAAGGCCACACTCATCGCTTCCGCACCAGGGGATCTCAACTATTCCCCGCCTGTCCTCGAAAACCTCTTTTGCCTCCTCTATCGTGTCAACACGCTTGATGTGTTCATCAAGGAAACTCTTGGCGCGGCTGTAGAGGTTCCCGTGGATTGCATCAAGGGTCTTTTTAACCTCCCCAACGATGTTATCGCGCTCTACCACCCTCTTCTCAAGGGTGTCGCGCCTCGCGAGGACGGCCTTCCTGCCCTCGACGTCCCTCGGGCCGACCTCGATTCTCAGGGGAACGCCCTTCAGCTCCCAGTCATAGTATTTCCTCCCGGGCCTTATGTCGCGCTCGTCCACGTGAGCACGAAGGCCCACATTCCTCAGTTCTTCTGCTATCTCTCGAGCGTAGGCGAAAACGTCCGCCTCGGCGTTCTTCTTTGGTATCGGGACGATTACAACCTGAATCGGGGCTACCGTTGGTGGGAGTACCATTCCTCTGTCATCGCCGTGAACCGCTATGACCGCCGCTAAAAGGCGCTCACTCATTCCATATGTTGTTTGGTGAACGAATTCATGATCCCCCGTTTCAGTTTCGTACTTTATGTCGTAGGCTTTCGAGAAGTTCTGCTTGTAGTTGTGCATCGTGCCTATCTGAAGGGTTCTTCCATCGGGCATCATTATCTCGGCGCCCAGTGAGTAGAAAGCACCGGGAAATTTGTCCCATTCAGGTCTTTTCGAGATTATGTAGGGCAAAGCAAGGAACTTGGCGAGACGGTCGAATATCTCAAGGTCCTCTTTTATCTGTCTCTCCGCATCCTCGTAACTGTCGTGAGCCGTGTGGGCTTCAAAGAACCGGCTGATTTCTCTCACACGGATGAGGGGTCTCGTGTGTTTGGTTTCGTAGCGGTAGACGTTCACTATCTGATAGACCTTGAATGGCAAATCGGCATGGGAGCGAATCCAGAGCGAGAACATCGAGTACATGGCCGTCTCACTAGTCGGACGAAGGATGAGCTTCACATCAAGCGGGTCAAGGCCAGCGTGAGTAATCCAGTAAACCTCATCCTCAAAGCCCTTTATGTGCTCGGCCTCCTTCTGAAACTCCGTTTCAGGAATTAATGCCGGGAACAGGACCTCCTCATGGCCCGTTCTATCCATCTCGGAGTGAATGAAGCGCTCGATATTGCGCATAATCTTGAGGCCGTATGGGAGCCAGACGTTCATCCCCTTAACCGGGTACCTCTTGTCGATTATTCCAACACTCTCGATGAGGTCGTTGTACCACTCGCTAAACTCCTCGCTCCATTTCTTCCTCTCCACCACAAGCACCACCTAAAATGAGAACCGAAAAAAGTTTTTAAGCTTTCCCCGCCCGACAAAAAGCTTAATACCCCGTTTCGATAAGGGTCTTAAGGTGATACCATGAGGCCAAAGGTGGCAGTTCTGTTCAAAATGAAGAGTAAACCAACCGAGGAGCTGAAAAAGTACGCCGATGTGGAGTTCATCCTGTATCCAAGCATTGATGAGCTGAAGAAACTCATAACTGAGTTCGACGGGGTCATAATCTCTCCGCTGAACCCCTTCCCGAGGGAGGTAATCGAGAGGGCCGAGAGGCTCAAGGTTATAAGCTGCCATTCAGCAGGTTACGACCACGTTGACATTGAGGCCGCGACCGAGCGCGGGATTTACGTTACGAAGGTCGCGGGAGTCTTGAGCGAGGCAGTGGCTGAGTTCGCCGTTGGCCTTACGATAGCACTCCTCAGAAAGATAGCCCACACGGACAGGTTCATCCGCTCGGCGAAGTGGGACTCTCACAAGACGGTTTGGACGAAATTCAAGGAGATAGAGACCCTCTACGGCAAGAAGGTGGGCATCCTCGGCATGGGCGCCATAGGGAAAGCCATAGCGAGGAGAATGAAGGCGATGGGGACGGAGATACTCTACTGGTCGCGCTCAAGGAAAGAGGAGGTCGAGAAGGAGGTTGGGGCAGTTTACAGACCTCTCGAGGATGTTCTGAGGGAGAGCGACATAGTGATTCTGGCCCTCCCGGCAACGCCGGAAACCCACCACATCATCAATGAGGAGCGGATAAAGCTCCTCGAGGGCAAGTACCTGGTGAACATAGGGCGCGGAACGCTGGTTGACGAGAAGGCTATTGTCAAGGCCATTGAAGAGGGCAAACTCAAGGGCTACGCCACCGATGTCTTCGAAAAGGAGCCAGTCCAGGAGCACGAGCTCTTCGAATATGAGTGGGAGACGGTATTAACGCCACACTACGCGGGCCTGTCAAAGGAGGCCATGGAAGACATGGGATTCCAGGCCGTTAAAAACCTCCTCGCCGTTCTTCGCGGCGAGGTTCCCGAGACGCTCGTCAACAGGGAAGTCCTAAAAATCCGCCCGCCAGAGGAGGTTAAGATGCTCTGAGGTGGTTAGAATGCTCGTCGAGGAACTGAGGGAGATAACGTCTATACCTGGCATTTCCGGCTACGAGGAGAAGGTAAGAGAAAAGCTCATCGAGTGGATAGAGCCCTACGCCGACTACACCGTGGACACCATCGGAAATCTCATCGTCGAGCTCGGTGAAGGTGAGCTTAAAACCATCTTCATGGCCCACATGGACGAGATTGGTCTGCTCATCACGGGAATAAGGCAGGATGGAAAGTTAACCTTCAAGAAGATAGGCGGCATAGACGACCGCCTTTTATACGGCAGGCATCTCGACGTTATCACCGAGAACGGGAAGCTCGACGGTGTTATCGGTGCCCTGCCGGTGCACCTCAACCTTGAGCGGAAGTTCGAGACCGTTCCCTGGAGCAAGCTAGTCATAGACATCGGCGCTGAGAGCAGGGAGGAAGCTGAGAAGCTCGGCGTTAAGGTTCTCGACTACGCCGTATTCAAGAAGCACTTCGCGGTTCTCA
>JALTCK010000027.1 GCA_027074805.1 Thermococcus sp.
GCTTCATCCATATCGCTCACTATCAGAGTGTCCCCGAGGGCGTAGGCAACCGCGTTTCTGAACTTGGGGTCGTAGTCAACGACGTCCATCGTCGGTATTCCAAGGGGAAACTTCTCCTTGAGGGAGCGGGGCTTTATCTTATTCAGCGGTAGAAAAGTCAACCTTCCGAGCTTTTTCTCCTTCAGCAATCTTATGGCATGTTCGGCCACCCTGTCGTTTTCAACCACAACGTTGTCGTAGTGGCCTCCAAGGGCAACCTCTACCGCTAGGGCATACTCTTTGCTTTTCACCCTTATAAGTTCTCCTAGGGTGCCGTAAAGGCCTGGAATGTTCTGACTCTTCAGGAATTCAACGGCCCGGTTGCCCCGTACCTCTCTCTGGGCTTCGGCCTTTATGAGTTCTTCTTTGGCCTTTGAAAGATCGGAATCAATCTTTCTCAGCTTGGAGCTCTTTTCTTCAAGCTCCTTTTCAGCCTTCGAAATTCTGCTCTCAGTTCTGCTCATTTTTCCATCTATCTCACCAAATTCGGAGCGCTTTTCCTCCAGGGCCTTCTTTGCACCCTCTATCTGGGCCTTAAGAGAACTCCTTTTTGCATTGTCCTGGGCTATCTTAGTCTTCAGTCTCTCTATCTCTTCTTCGAATTTCTTAATGTCGCTTTCTTTCATATAGAGGTCCCTTTTGGCCTCCTCAAGTTCTCCCACAACCTTGTCGAACTCCTCCTTTGCAAGGGCAAAGCTTCTATCTATCTCCCCGAGTTTGACAACAAGCTCGTTTTTGATGATTTCCTTTTCCTTGATTTCAACAATAAGTTTCTCCTTCCTCTTTCCCCATCTAGTTATGGCGTTTTTGCTCTTTTCTATTTCGTCAGAGACTTTCTTGAGCTCTTCCTTTGCCTTGGAGAGCCCCCTTTGGCTTTCTTTAATTTCTTTGTGGGCCATTTCGATGTTCTTTCCTGCCATCTCTATTTTTGACTGCACTTCGCTGATCTTTCTCGTTACTTCTAGGATTCCGTCCTCGCTCTTCTCTTCCAGCTCGCGTTCTATTGCGTTGAGTTCCTTCTCTTTGGCTACAAGTTCTTCTGCTATGTCCTTTAGGCGTTGCTGTATGGCGGCTATCTCTGCTTCTATACCCTTATTCCTTGTGGTTCCCTCGGCTATAGAGTTCTCGAGCTTTCTTATCTCACCAAGGAGAAGTGTTACCCTAGCCTTTTCAACTCGATCCTTCAGATCGAGGTATCTTAAGGCGTCATTTCTCTCCTTTTCGAGCTTGTCTAGCTGTGTTTTTACCTCTCTTATTAGGAGGTCAACACGTGCTAGGTTCTCTTCTGCCTGTTTAAGCTCTTTTAGGGCCTTTTCTTTTTTCGCGTCGTACTCGGCTATTCCGGATATCTCGTCGATTATCTGCCTCCTCTCGGTCGGGCTCATTTTTATGAACTTCGTTATGTCACCCTGCAGGATGAGGTTGTACCCTTCCGGGGATATCATGGCAGCGCTGAGAACATCAAGTATCTCACTCCTACTCGTTCTCTTTCCGTTAAGCCAGTACGTACTTCTTCCGTCGGGATAAACGCGCCTCTTTATCACAACCTCGTCTTCGTCAAGAGGGAATTCCCTATCCTCGTTGTTGAAATACATGGCTACTTCAGCAAATTTCGCGGGAGGTTCTCCCTTTGAGCCGGCAAAGATAAGATCACTGATTCTAGTTGCCCTCATTGCCTTTGCAGAGAGACCGCCGAGGACAAACAGGACCGCGTCACCTATGTTGCTCTTTCCAGAACCGTTAGCACCCACGACTGCAGTAAACTTCTTAGAAAGCGGAACGACGACCTTGCGATTACCATAGGATTTGAAACCCTTCATTTCAATCTTCTCAATATATGGCATCCCCTACACCTAACCGCAGAATAGCGTGGAAGGTTATATAACTTTACCCCTCATTCAACTATCCTTTTAAGGAGGGCCAGAGCCTTTTCGTCGAGGCCTTCGCTGATGGTAACGTAGAACTCCTTATCCTTGTACATTGCCATGTCTCTCAGCTTACCCACAAACTTCAGAGTCGTCTCTACTCCATGTTCGACCATCAGGTACTCGAGGGCATCAAATATTACGCCCTCTACGCCATTGTTGAGACTCTCCCATGTAATTTGTTCTATCGCGTGCATCCTAGACGGGGGGACGGCCTTGGGGTGATCTGCCTTTGAGATCCATATTACCTCCCCTTTTACGTCCTTAATATAGTCAGGATGTCTTCTTGTGATCAGGAGTACTTCCCTCCCGGAGAATCTGCGAAGGAGCTTAGGTAGAGCCCTGTAATCAACCACGCGTTTTTCAGTTGAAGCCTTTGAAAAAGTCCGAAGGCGTGGCATCATCGAGAGCTCCCCCTTCGAATTTCAAACTAACTCCTTATAAACGTTACCATCTTATGTCGGCAGTAGAACTCGGAGGAGCAAAGGTGAAAAAATTTCGGTCTAATGTTAACAACTTTGCAATGAATTGATAAAAATGCAAAAGATTAATCCCTCTGACAAAGTTCCAAGAGAACCCCAGTAAGGGCTTTGGGGTGGACGAATGCTATCTTTGCCCCGCCTGCACCGATCCTTGGTTTTTCGTCTATCAGCCGGTACCCCTTTTCCTTGAGCTTTTTCAAATGACCCTCAATATCGCTAACTCCGAGGGCTATGTGATGAATTCCCTCCCCGCGCTTGGCTATGAACTTGGCTATCGGAGAGTCGTCTGCTGTGGGTTCCAGGAGCTCAATCCTGCTTTCCCCCACGTGGATTATCGCCGTTCTGACCTTCTGATCCGGGACCTCCTCAATCTCCTCAACCTTCAACCCAAGTCCTTCCCAAACCTTTATGGCCTCTTCAAGGCTCTTAACAGCTATACCAACGTGGTCAATCTTCTTTATCATGGCTTCACCCCCAGAGTTTTTTCAAGTATCAAATCCGCGGCGGAATATGGATCTATTTCACGTTTGACAACGCCTCTTATCAGATTTGAAACCTCCTCCTCGCCGAGACGGGACTCGATGGCTCGAGCGATCTTGCCCGAAACTATGGCCTTTATCTCCTCCTCAGCCCGGAACCTGCGCTTTCTCTCTATCTCTCCACTCTCTTTTAGGAATTTTTGATGGTCTTTTATTGCGTCCCACAGCTCTCTTATCCCCTTCATCGTGGTCGCTACGGTTTCAACGATTGGAGGTCTCCATCCACGCTTCTCCCAGCGCTCCTTTTCGAGGTCAAGCATGAGATTGAGCTCAAAGTAAGTGGCATCCGCCCCCTCTTTGTCCGCCTTGTTTATGACGAAGACGTCCGCTATCTCCATCAGTCCGGCTTTTATCGCCTGTACGTCATCTCCAAGACCTGGAACCGTAACGAGAACAACGGTATCAGCGGTTTTCACGATGTCCACTTCTATCTGGCCAACGCCAACGGTTTCAACGAAGATGACGTCGCAGCCGTATGCATCAAGAACCTTTATTGCATCATTAGTGGCCTTGGCAAGTCCTCCCAGCGAGCCCCGGGTGGCCATACTTCTGATGAATACACCGGGGTCGGTAGAGTGCCTCTGCATCCTGATTCTGTCCCCGAGGAGCGCTCCACCGGTGAAGGGGGAGGTGGGGTCAATGGCTATGACGCCCACAACTTGATCCTCCTCCCTCACCACCTTTATGAGCTTGTCGAGAAGGGTGGATTTTCCAGCTCCCGGTGGCCCGGTTATCCCGATGATCCTAGCCCTGCCGGTGCGGGGGAAGATTTTCGAAATGATCTCCCTAGCCTTCTCCTCGTCATTCTCCACGAGTGTTATCAAGCGGGCGGTAGCCCTTCTATCCCCGCGAAGCATCCTCTCGATAAGATCGTCTATCATCGTCACCACTTGGACTAATTATCCAGAAGAAATTTAAACTTTAGGCTGGGCGAAACTTCTTCAGCTTGTGAACGTTTTCGTCGATGAAAGCGATTATCTCACTGATGGGACTTCCGGGTCCGAAGACTCTCCCAACACCAATCTTCTCGAGCTCTTGGGCGTCATCGGGCGGGATTATTCCCCCGGCTATTACTAAAATGTCATCGTTTGGTTTCAGGCCTTTCTCTTCTAGTAGATGGAGGATTTTTGGTATCAGGACCATGTGAGCTCCTGAGAGAATGCTTATCCCGAGAACGTCAACGTCCTCCTGTATTACGCTCTCAACTATCTGCTCTGGAGTTTGCCTTATTCCGGTGTATATGACCTCAAAGCCTGCATCGCGGAGGGCCCGCGCAACTACCTTCGCCCCCCTATCATGACCGTCAAGCCCCGGCTTGGCCACGAGGACTCTAACCTTGGAGCGCTCGACCATTTCAACCACCCTCTAACCCTTCGGTGCCCCCCTATTTAAACCTTTGTCAAAGATAAAGGTCCGGTTTTACGTTGGATATTTTGTCCAGAAGGCTTTTTAGGGCAGAGGAGAACTCCTACCATGCTCGAGTTTCCACACGACGTCCACACTCACACCATTTATTCCGACGGGGTAGGTGAAGTAGGTGAGGTTGTCACTGAAGCGGAAAGAAAGGGTCTGAAGCTCCTTGGGGTCTCCGACCACAGCCACTACCTCACCGAAAGGAGCATAAAAAAGTATCTTCGGGAGATAAGAGAATGGAATGGGGAGTCGGAAGTAACGGTTCTTGCGGGGATAGAGGTCAACATAACATCATCGGGAATTGACATCTCGCCATGGGCAGCATCGAAGTTCGACTACGTCATAGCGAGCGTCCACGAGTGGCTCGAGGCGCCTTCCCAATACATTGGGCTTGTGAAAATGGCCTTCCTCAATGAGGACGTCGATGTTATTGGGCACTTCGGGGCGAACTTTTCCTACATAGGGTTTCCCTCCGGGGAGGAAATGCAGGAGGTTCTAGAACTGGCGGAGAGCACGGGCAAAGCCTTTGAAATAAGCTCGCGGTATCGTGTCCCGGAGGTAGATTTTGTCAGGGAATGCATAAGGCGGGGGATAAAACTCGTCTTCGCCAGCGATGCTCACAGGCCTAAGGACGTCGGTAATGTCTCGTGGAGTGAGAGGATCTTCAAAAGGGCTGGTGGAAGTAAGGAGGACCTACTTTTTTGGGAGTTTTTGTAATGCTTGAATTGTTCCCTGAGAGGGAATAAAGCAGGAAAATGGGCCACCTACGGGGCAAGTCTTTAAATTCCAAAAGCTCCCTTAATTCCATTGATTATCATTTGGACCGCCATTGACGTCAGTATGAGGCCCATCATCCTGGTCATGACCTTGATTCCAACCCTACCGAGGCGGTTCTTTATCGCGTTGGCCGAACAGAGCACGAGCCAGACCGTGAAGCCAATGGTGATTATTGTGAGGAGGACCACCATCTTGTCTGAAAGCGAGGCACTCTTTGCCATGTATAGCATGACGGTTGTTATTGCACCTGGACCTGAGATGAGCGGTATTGCAAGTGGAATTATGGCAACTTCCTCCAGCGTGACCGCCTCCTCATCGAACTCTTCAGTCTCCTCTCTACTTATCTTCACCGAGGAGAGCTTCCCCGAGAGCATCTCCATGGCCATCTTGAAGAGGAGTATGCCGCCGGCTATCGCGAACGCATCGACGCTCGAGCCGAAGAACTTGAATATCCACTCGCCTATGAGGGCGAAGGTGACGAGCGTTACCACGACGGTCAAAGCGGTCTTCGTCGCTATCTCGCGCCTCTCGCTCCAGCTGAGGTCGTGGGTAACGCTCAGGAACACCGGAACGGCGCCAACGGGGTTGGTTATGGCGAACAGACCACCGTAGAGTATCACGAAGAGTTTTGGGAGCTCTATCACACCACCACCCATAGGCGGGGGAGGGAAAGGGGGTTAAAAAGTTACTCCTTCTTGAGTACCTCAAAGGAATATGTCAGCCTCGTCCCGCTTAGCTTCATATGTGCCGAGGCGGAGCAGTATTTGTCCTGACTTAACTCTATAGCTCTTCTCGCCTTTTCTTCCCTCACATCGCCATATATCCTGTAATGGAGGTGGACCTCCTCGTAGATCCTGGGGTGATTCGCACGTCTCCTTCCGGAGATTTCCACTTCCAGCCCCGCTATGGCTTCGTGCATTTTTTTCAGGATCATTACGACATCATAGGCGGTGCATCCCGCGACGCTCAGCAGGAGGAGTTTCATAGGGCTGATCCCACCTTCCCCAAGGACTATGGAGCACTGGTCAGTGTCCATTTTGCCCACGAACTGCATGCCATCGATCCATTTCACCCTTCCTTTAACTTCGCTCATGACATCACCTTCGGAAGCTTGGGGTAATACCTTTTAAGACCTTTTAGAACTTTTCTTCATGTACATCCGTCCTTTCGATCCTTGGAAGTCGAGGCTTTGCACGTGCCCCTTCAAGTACACCCTCAACGTCTACACTGGATGCAACCATGCCTGCGTCTACTGCTACATAACCTCCTACATTCCAAACGCTTTCCAAGTTAGGGTCAAAGAAGGCCTTCTGTCAAAGCTTGAGAGGGAGCTCAGAAGCTTCGATAGGCGAAACCTAATAGCACTCTCCTACTCCTCGGATCCATACCCCACGGTGGAGAGAGAGCTGGGTATAACTAGGAAAGTGCTCGAGCTTTTTAAGAGGCACAACGTCCGTTGTCTCATTTTGACTAAGTCCGACATCTTCAAACGCGACATAGACATTCTGAGCGAGCTTCGCTGTGCTGTAGGGGTTACAGTGACTACGATCGATGAGGGGAAGGCGCGCCTTTTGGAGCCTAATGCACCGATACCAAAGAAACGAATAAATGCCCTGAAAAAGGCTAAAGAGGCGGGCATACCGGTATACGCGCGCATAGATCCGATAATACCGTTTTACACCTGGGAGGATTTCGGTGAAACACTCGAGGCCCTGAGCTTTGTGAGTCACATTACAGTGTCAACACTAAAGCTGAAGCCCGATTCAAAGAGGAGGATGTTCGCGAAGTTTCCAGACCTTATGGAGAAATTGTGGCCGCTCTATGAACAAGGGGAGAGAATGGAAGGCTATTATTACCTCCCGAGGGCTCTCAGAATGCAGATAATGAGAGAAGCGGAAAGAAAAATTCTTGAGAGGGGAATCACCTTCGGTTCCTGCAGGGAAGGATATCACTCTTTCCCGAGCTGTGATGGATCCCACCTCGTGCCCCCTTAACTCTTTAAGGCTTTAACTTCCTCTTTTATGACTTCCCCAAGCCTCTTAACGCCCTCTCTGATGGTCTCTTCCGGGACGTAGGTGAAGTTTAGTCTCATCGTGTTCTTGACCTCCCTGTGGGCAAAGAAGGCCTCTCCCGGAACATAAGCAACGCCCCTGCTTATTGCCTTCTCGGCCATGAGCTTGGTGTCTATTCCCTCTGGAAGTGTGACCCAGATGAACATTCCTCCGTCAGGCTTCGTCCACTCAATGCCTTCTGGCATGTACTCCTCGAGGGCCTCTAGCATGGCATCTCTGCGCGGCTTGTAGAACTTTACTATCTCTGGGATATGTTCATCGAGGTAGCCGTCCTCAACGTACTTCCAAGCTATGACTTGGGCGAGGGTGTTGGCGCAAAGGTCAATGGCCTGCTTTGCTATCTCCATCTTCCTTATGAAGTGAGGATGAGCTGCTATCCAGCCGAGACGGAATCCGGGAGCGAGTATCTTTGAGAAAGTCCCCAGGTATATGACGCGACCCTCGTGGTCGAAGTGCTTTATCGGTGGTATTGGCTCGCCAGAGTAGCGGAGCTCGCTGTAGGGGTTGTCTTCAACGATTATAAAGTCGTACTCCTTGGCAAGCTCAATGAGTCTCTTTCTTCTCTTAAGACTCATCGTGACCCCAGCAGGGTTCTGGAACGTCGATACAGTGTAAAGGAACTTGACGTTCTTTCCCTGCTTCTTCAGTTCTTCAAGCTTTTTCTCAAGGAGATCGATCCTCATCCCGTCGTGGTCCATGGGAATGCTTATGAACTTGGGTCCGTAGTACTTGAACGCATTCAGGGCTGCGAGGTAAGTTGGCCCCTCAACAACAACGATGTCACCGGGGTTTATGAAGACTCTGCCTATGAGGTCGAGGGCCTGCTGACTGCCTGCGACCATCATAATCTCAACTTTACTCATGGGGATTCCGTAACGCTTCTCCATCCAGTTTGCGAGGGCCAGACGTAGGGGAGTAAAACCCTTCGTGGTGCCATACTGGAGGGCTTTATCTGCATGTTTCTCAAGGACCTCTTGGGTTATCTTTTTGATCGTCCCAACCGGAAACGTCTCGGGTGCGGGAAGACCTCCTGCGAGGCTTATGACGTCCCCTGCTTCGACAAGCTTGAGTAGCTCTCTGATCTCGGAGGCCTTCATTTCCAGTGCCTTCTTTGAAAAGTACGACTCAAAATCAAGCGATCCAGAGCCCAACTTTCTCATGAGTTTTTCCTCCATGGTCATCATCCCTACCTCCATATGGATGAACAACTTTGATCACGTCAACGCATTTATACATTGGGGGTAGGGCGGGCCGAGTTATAAACCTTTCCTCGCTTTCCGTGTCTTCTTTTACCTTTGTAAAGGTTTTTAGCCGTTCTTTTGGGACGTTGAGGAACATACCAAGTCAGTGATGAACAGGAAAAGTTCTTTAAACGTTTCATCTTCACTCTATAGTATGGACGGGGGTGGTTAATGTGTCGGTGTCCAAGGAAGTTTTGGAAATAGCCGAGAAGATTAGAAATATGGAAATCAGAGGTGCAGGTAAGATAGCCCGTTTTGCAGCATATGCGCTTCAAGTACAGGCCGAGAATAGCAAGGCCCAAACTGTTGACGAATTGTGGAGAGAGATGAAGGAGGCCGCAGAAATACTCTATGAGACAAGACCGACTGCTGTTTCTCTGCCAAATGCACTGCGTTATGTTATGCACCGCGGGAAGATGGCTTACGCGAGTGGGGCTGACTTGGAACAGCTCAGGTTCATCGTGATAAACGCTGCGAAGGAGTTTATCTACAACTCTGAGAAAGCGCTGGAGAGGATAGGAGAGATTGGGGCAAAGAGAATCGAGGATGGGGACACTATAATGACGCACTGCCACAGCAAGGCCGCGATAAGTGTCATGAAGAAGGCCTGGGACATGGGCAAGGACATAAAGGTCATAGTCACGGAGACGAGGCCCAAGTGGCAGGGCAAGCTCACCGCTAAGGAGCTAGCTTCATATGGAATTCCTGTCATATATGTGGTGGACAGCGCGGCGAGGCACTACATGAAGATGACAGATAAGGTTGTCATGGGAGCGGACAGCATCACCGTTAATGGTGCCGTCATAAACAAGATTGGAACCGCTCTCATAGCCCTCACCGCAAAGGAACACAGGATTTGGACGATGATAGCGGCTGAGACCTACAAGTTCCATCCCGAGACGATGCTCGGTCAGTTGGTGGAGATAGAGATGCGCGACCCGACGGAAGTTATCCCCGAGGAGGAGCTCAAGACCTGGCCGAAGAACATAGAGGTCTGGAACCCGGCCTTTGACGTCACTCCACCCGAGTACGTCGACGTCATAATCACCGAGCGCGGAATAATCCCGCCGAGCGCGGCAATCGACATCCTCAAGGAGGAGTTCGGCTGGGCCCTCAAGTACACCGAGCCCTGGGAGGACTGAGGGCTTTCCTTCCCTTTTCTCCCCACCGGTAGGGTTTAAAACTCCCAACCCTTTTATACTCCGAGTGCAAAAACTGAAAGGGTGATGACGATGAAAGCTTACATCGCTGAAAACGTCAGGGGCATCTACGCCTTTGACGGGGACGGTAACCTCATCGCAAGCAGACCATTCTCTGGAAAACCGGAAGTGAGCCTTGACAGGCTTCTGAAGGGCGAGCCGGTCGATGAGCTGATTGGACTGATTGACGAGCTTGGCGAGAAGGGATACACCGAGTTTGTCGTTGAAGACACAGAACTCGCGAGGAACCTCAAGGAGCTCGGCTATAGCGCGACGGCGGAGTTCCCGAGCATAGCCGGCGAAGAGCTCCGTGCGAACCCGGAGGAGTTCCTCGGAGAGGATTGGTTCGACGAGTACTTCAG
>JALTCK010000028.1 GCA_027074805.1 Thermococcus sp.
GATTCCCAGCTGGAATCCGAAAATCGTAAATATTGGAATGTCCAAGTTTGGTGGACAGTCACCGGTGGTGGTCATCGTGTCGTACTGGGCGAAAACTTACGGGCCTGGAGGAGCTAAGGCCGTCGCTGTTGATAAGAACGGGGATATCATTGTTGCCGGAGGAAGAGAAGGAGACGCTTTTGTTGCTCGATTGGATGGGGATGGGAACGTTAAGTGGTTTAAGACTTACGGGGGAAGCAAGTGGGATGAAGCTAATGCGGTTGCTTTGGCTCCTAATGGTGACGTTATTGTGGCTGGAAAAACTTACAGCTTTGGCACTGGAACTCCAGATTCCTCAAACATCTGGGTTCTCAGGCTTGGTGTTTGGGTTCTCAGGCTTGACGCTAACGGGAACGTGAAGTGGCAGAAGACTTACGGGGGAGAATACTTGGATGAGGCCCACGCGGTTGCAGTAGCTCCGAATGGTGACATTATCGTGGCTGGAGAAACTTACAGCTTTGGCGCTGGTGGAGGTGTTTGGGTTCTCAGGCTTGACGCTAACGGGAACGTGAAGTGGCAGAAAACCTACAGAGGAAGCGATTATGATGTGGCTGACGCGGTTGTCTTAGCTCAAAACGGCGACATTATCGTGGCTGGCTACACTGACAGCTTTAGAGCTGGAAAAGCTGACTTTTGGGTTCTCAGACTTGACGAGAATGGTAATGTTAAATGGCAGAAGACTTACGGGGGAAGCAGTGATGATGAGGCTAACGCGGTTGCCCTCGCTCCTAATGGTGACGTTCTCGTGGCCGGCTACACTAACAGCTTCGGCGCTGGTGGTGAAAACTTTTGGGTTCTCAGGCTTGACGCTAATGGGAGCGTGAAATGGCAGAAGACTTACGGGGGAGGATTGAATGATGAGGCTACCGCGGTTGCTGTAGCGAGCAACGGCGACATTATCGTGGCTGGAGTTTATGGAGCAGTTTTGAACACTACGTACGGTTATTGGGAAAGAGGTGACGCTTGGGTTCTCAGACTTGACGCTAATGGGAACGTGAAGTGGCAGAAGACTTACGGGGGAAGCGAGGCTGATTGGGCTGAGGCGGTTGCCTTAGCTCCGAACGGCGACATTATCGTGGCCGGCTACACTAAAAGCTTCGGTGGGATCTGGGTTCTCCGCCTTCCGCCAGATGGGAACCTGCAGGGCTGTGATTTCTGCAAGGATTCAAACGCTCGGGTAATGAAGACGAACGCCAAAGTCCACAACACTCACTGTGAAGTCCTCTCAGGAGTAGGGGAATATACAGTAGAGAACTCAAACGCCAGTATAAATCTCATCATGCCGACTATCAAAACGCAGTATTCAAGTGAAAAGAAAACAGTAGAACACCAGCTTCTCTCGGCTCTTGATGTTTCCGTACCTACCCTGACTGAATCTCTCGAAGTCCCATTAAAACTCACCTTCACCAACACCATAACAGATTCTCTTAAGGTTAAGCTTGACCTTTCCGAAAACAGTTTCCTTGAGCTTGAGGAAACCAAAATCGAGTTCCCGGAGCTCAAGAAGGGCCGAAAAGTTTCAAAGAGCCTCACCGTGAAGCCCAAGTACGCCGGAAAATTCGACTTAAGGATAAAAATCAAAGCTATAGTGAACGGCCTCGAACTCGAAGCCGAGAAGGTAATCCCCGTTGAAGTCGCCGAGAGAACAGCAATCCTCCAAACGCCCGTCACCCCAGCGACGCCCGTAACGCCATCCCCCGCAACTCCAGTAACTCCCTCCGCTTCCTATCCGGCGGTTACATCCTTCCCCGCCGAACTAACGAGCGTTTACGAGCTCGGCAGGGGCGGCTTCGCGAGGGTCTTCAAGGCAAAGCGCAAGAGGGACGGTGAAATCGTCGCCGTTAAGATCCCCCTCAGCCTCGACCCGGTTACTGGCAAGTCCTTCTTAAAGGAGATCGAGAACTGGACGAAGCTGAAGCACCCGAACATTGTGAGGGTCTACGACTACAACATTCTTCCAGTTCCGTTCTTCGAGATGGAGTACTGCGAAAGCTCGCTGGAGAGAATTCCAACGCCGATGAAAGCCAAGGAGGCTGCCCTGCTCGTCTTCAACATCGCTGAAGGTCTGAAGTACGCGCACTCTAAAGGGATCATCCACCGCGACCTAAAGCCGAGCAACATTCTCCTCAAGCAGGGAATTCCGAAGATAAGCGACTGGGGACTGAGCAAAGTCCTCGGGAAGAGCGGCACCACTACCACAAGCTTTACAGCCCTCTACGCGGCCCCTGAGCAGTTCAGCAAATCGAAGTTTGGGCCAACGGACGAGAGGACCGACATCTGGCAGTTAGGGGTTATCTTCTACCAGCTCGTGACCGGCAAGCTTCCCTTTGAGAGCGACGACCCATTCGAGCTGATGTTCCTAATAATGAACGGGGATCCGGAGAAGCCGTCCGAGCTGAACCCCGAAGCCAAGGAGGTAGAACCCATAATCCTCAGGATGCTCGCGAAGGAGAAGGAAAGCAGATATGAGAGCGCGGCGGAACTCCAGAGCGACTTGGCCAGCTACCTCGGGATAGAGTTCAGGCGCGAGCTTAAGAGGAGCAGGACTATGGGAGATAAGCGCTTGATAGTCTACTACCTCGGGAACCTGCTTATAATGAGCGTTAAGATGGGAAACCTAAGCGGGGCCTACAAGTACGCGAGCGACTTCACGATGCTGACGGATGGCGAGTTAAGACGGGAGTTCGAAACCCTGTCGGAGCAGTTCAGGCTCCGCCTTGAGGAGCGGCTTGAAGTGCCGGTGGAGCTGATAGAGAAGACCGACGTTCTCGTGCACAGGGCGATGGTGAGGGTTCGCTAACGAGTCTTTATTTCTCTATATAAAAGGAAATATTTAAATAATATGTCCATCTATATAAGACCATGTTGGATAAAGATCTCGTGCTTCAGTACTTGGCCGACTTTCAGGAGAAAAAACTTCCCTCTCTCATCG
>JALTCK010000029.1 GCA_027074805.1 Thermococcus sp.
CTCAGGAGGCTGCCCTGGACTACATAGGAAAGCTCTCCCTGCCCGGCCAGCCGAAGGAGTACAGGCTCAGGAGGGCTGAGCACATAATCGACAACAACCTCCTTCCCCACATGGGCGTGGAGGAGAAGGACAGAAGAGCCAAGGCCTATTACCTCGGCATGATGGCCCTCCGCGTCCTCGAGCTCTCCCTCGGAATGCGCGGCGAGGATGACAAGGACCACTACGCCAACAAGAGGCTCAAGCTCGCTGGAGACCTCCTCAAGGACCTTTTCCGAGTTGCCTTCGGCCAGCTAGTTAAGGACATGCAGTACCAAATGACCAAAACCTACCAGAGGAAAGGAGAAAGGTACACCTTCGAGAACGTCCAACGCTTCGTTAGAAACTCAATAAGACCAGATGTCCTTAGCGAGAGGATCGAGCACGCTTTAGCGACCGGTGCTTGGCCCGGCGGGAGAACCGGTGTGAGCCAGCTCCTCGACAGGACCAACTATATGTCAACCCTTTCACATCTCAGGCGCGTTACATCTCCGCTCAGCAGGGATCAACCACACTTCGAGGCGCGTGATTTGCACGGAACCCATTGGGGCAGAATCTGTCCCACCGAAACTCCAGAAGGTCCGAACTGTGGTCTGGTTAAGAACCTTGCCCTTATGGCCCAGATAACCACCGGAATCCCGGAGGAGGAGATACGGGAGTACATCAGAAGACTTGGAGTTGTGCCCATTGAGGAGAGAAGGCCCGCCCCTGGCCTCTATCGTGTTTATCTCAACGGTGTCCTCGTTGGTACCATAGAAGATGGCAGGAGCTTTGTCGATAGGATAAGAGCCGATAGACGCTCCGGAAAGATAAGTGATGTTATAAACGTCGCCATCTATGAGGAAGAGGACGTCCAAGAAGTCTACGTCAATAGCGACGATGGTAGGGTGAGAAGGCCCCTTATAATAGTTGAGAACGGACAACCAAGGCTCACCCGCGAGCACGTCGAGGGTATAAAGAACGGAACGCTTACTTGGAGCGACCTTGTAAAGATGGGAGTCATCGAGTACCTCGACGCTGAGGAAGAGGAGAACGCCTACGTTGCCACCTGGCCCTGGGAAGTTACAGAGGAGCACACTCACCTCGAACTAATGCCGGCTGCAATACTCGGTATTCCAGCCTCACTCGTCCCGTATCCGGAGCACAACGCCGCTCCGAGAAACACCTACGGAGCAGGCATGGCCAAGCAGAGCCTCGGTCTCGGCGCTGCCAACTTCCGCATAAGGGTCGACACTCGCGGTCATCTCATGCACTATCCTCAAGTTCCGCTCGTAAACTCGCGCATCATGAAGGCTGTCGGATTTGAAGACAGGCCTGCGGGTCAAAACTTCGTCGTTGCCGTCCTCAGTTACCAAGGGTACAACATGGAGGATGCCGTAATCATGAACAAGGCCTCCATCGAGCGCGGCCTGGCTCGCTCAACGTTCTTCAGAACCTACGAGGCCGAGGAGAAGCGCTACCTTGGAGGACAGACAGACCGCTTCGAGGTTCCGGACCCGACGATACAGGGCTACCTCGGCGAAAAATACTACAGGCACTTGGACGAGGACGGCATAATCTTCCCGGAGTCAAAGGTCACCGGCAAGGACGTGCTCGTCGGAAGGACATCTCCACCGAGGTTCCTTGAGGAGCAGAGCGGCCTCGGGGGAATAATCCTCCAGGAGAGGCGTGAGACTAGTGTTAGCGTTAGACCGAGTGAGAAGGGCATAGTGGACAAGGTCATACTCACCGAGACCGGTGACGGAACAAAGCTGGTGAAAATAACCGTTAGAGATCTCAGGATTCCAGAGTTCGGCGACAAGTTCGCTAGTAGGCATGGACAGAAAGGTGTCATTGGCCTTATTGTCCCGCAGGAGGACATGCCCTGGACCGAGAGTGGGATAGTTCCAGACCTCATCGTCAACCCGCACGGTATCCCTAGCCGTATGACCGTCGGACAGTTAATAGAGGCCATAGGCGGGAAGGTTGCAGCACTAAAAGGTAGGCGCGTGGACGGTACTGCCTTCATTGGGGAGCCGGAGGAGAAGCTGAGAAAGGAGCTCGAGGAGCTCGGCTTCAAACACAGCGGCAGAGAAGTTATGTACGACGGAATAACCGGCAAGAGGTTAGAGGCGGACATATTTGTCGGTGTCATCTACTACCAGAGGCTCCACCACATGGTCGCCGACAAGATGCACGCACGCTCTAGAGGCCCAGTTCAGGTACTCACCAAGCAACCGACCGAGGGCAGAGCCAGAGAGGGCGGTCTCAGGTTTGGTGAGATGGAAAGGGATGTGCTCATCGGGCATGGTGCTGCAATGCTCCTAATCGAACGTCTTCTAGAGGAGAGTGATAAGACGGAGGTATGGGTCTGCGAGAACTGTGGGCATCTTGCACTCGAGGACAAGCGTCGCGGTAAGGTCTACTGTCCGGTCTGTGGAGAAGAAGAGAGAATAAGCAAAGTCGAGATGAGCTATGCGTTCAAGCTGCTGCTCGATGAGTTGAAGGCAATGGGAATAAGACCCTCCCTCAACATAACGGATAGGGTGTGATACCATGCAGTCCATGAAAAAGGTCATTGGGAGTATTGAATTCGGCATCCTCTCACCTCAGGAGATTAGAAAGATGAGTGCGGCCGAGATAACCGTGCCGGATACCTACGACGACGATGGTTATCCTATTGAAGGGGGGCTTATGGACAAGCGCCTCGGTGTCATTGACCCAGGACTCAGATGTGAGACTTGCGGCGCCAGAGCGGGAGAGTGTCCAGGCCACTTCGGTCATGTCGAGCTCGCCAGACCGATAATCCACGTCGGATTTGCCAAGACCATTCACCGCGTTCTGGAAAGCACATGCAGGGAATGCGGCAGGATAAAGCTCACTGATGAGGAGATACAGGAGTATATGCACAAGTTCGAGGTAATGGGAGACAGGAAGAAGGCTAAGGACAGACTCATCAAAGAGATCCACAAGAAGGCCAAGGAGAGGATGGTCTGCCCACACTGTGGTGCACCACAGTTCCCGGTCAAGTTCGAGAGGCCAACCATCTACTGGGAGCTCAGGAAAGATGAAGAAGGCAACGAGTACAGGCACAGAATGATGCCAAGCGAGGTCCGCGAGAGGCTCGAAAAGATACCAGACAAAGATTTACCGCTCCTCGGACTGCACCCGGAGAAAGCTCGTCCAGAGTGGATGGTCCTCACGGTTCTTCCAGTTCCGCCGGTCACCATGAGGCCGTCAATCACCCTCGAGAGTGGCATAAGAGCGGAGGACGACCTCACTCACAAGCTCGTCGACATAATCCGTATCAACAACCGCCTCAAATCCAACATTGAGGCTGGAGCTCCTCAGCTCATCATCGAAGATCTATGGGACCTCCTTCAGTACCACGTCACAACATACATCAACAACGAGACATCAGGAATCCCACCGGCCAAACACAAGAGCGGAAGACCATTGAAAACACTTTCCCAGAGACTTAAGGGCAAGGAAGGTAGGTTTAGAGGAAACCTCAGCGGTAAGCGTGTCAATTTCTCGGCCCGTACCGTCATCAGCCCCGATCCAATGATAAGCATCAACGAAGTTGGAGTACCCCTTGCCGTTGCTATGGAGCTCACCGTTCCGGAGAAGGTCACTGAGTTCAACTTTGAGAAGCTCAAACAGAGGGTTCTCAATGGCCCAGACAAGTACCCTGGAGCCAACTATGTGATAGACCCAGAAGGAAGACGAATACGTCTCATGGAGAACAACCTCGAGATCATCGCCGAAAAACTTGATATCGGATGGACTGTCGAGAGACACCTCGAGGACGGCGACATAGTGCTCTTCAACAGGCAACCCTCACTCCACAGGATGTCAATCATGGCCCACCGCGTTAGGGTAATGCCCTACAGAACCTTCCGCCTCAACTTGGCAGTCTGTCCGCCCTATAACGCCGACTTCGACGGTGATGAGATGAACCTCCACGTGCCCCAGACCGAGGAGGCACAGGCGGAAGCAAAGATTCTGATGGAGGTTCAGAACCACATAATTTCACCTCGCTACGGAGGCCCGCTCATAGCTGGAATGCAGGACCACATCTCTGGAGGTTATCTCCTCACCCGCGAGGGAGCCTATTTCACCCGCGCAGAGGTAGAGCAGATGCTCATGTTCGCCGGCGTTGACGTGGAAAAGCTCCCCAAGCCGGACAAGAAGGAGAATGGCGTGGAGTTCTGGAGCGGAAAGAGGATATTCTCACTTCTCCTTCCCGAAGACCTGACGATCTGGTACCGTAACAAGCTCTGCGACGAGCCCGAGCGCTGCGAGGCCCTCGAGAAGCTCATCGAGGAGAAGCTCGTTCCGGACGAGGAGGAGGTCAGAAAACTCGCCTACGATGGCTTCACCTACATCCTCAACGGAAAGCTTCTCAGCGGCGTTGTAGACAAAAAGGCTTATGGTAGGGAGGATGGAAAGCTCCTCGACCTCATAGTGAGAGAGTACGGCGTTGAAAGGGCCAGGCAGTTCCTCGACCAGGTCACCAAACTCGCGATCTGGGTTATAACTCACCGCGGCTTCACCACAGCCATAGACGACGAAGACCTGCCCCGGGAAGCCCTCGACAGGATCCACGAGATAATTCGCGAGGCAGAGGAAAGGGTTAACAGACTTATAGAGGCCTACAAAAATGGCGAACTCGAACCGCTTCCAGGTAAGACCCTGGAGGAGACCCTAGAGAGCAACATCATGGCCGTCCTCGCCGAGGCGCGTGACAACGCGGGTAAGGTCGCCGAGCGCTACCTCGGTATGACCAACCACGCAGTCATAATGGCCAAGACCGGAGCGAGGGGTAAGATGCTCAACATCACCCAGATGGCGGCGATGCTCGGACAGCAGTCAATTAGAGGAAAGCGTCTCTACCGTGGCTACCGTGGACGGGTTCTCACGCACTTCAAGCCCGGAGACCTGGGGGCAAAGGCCAGAGGCTTCGTCACCAACTCCTACAAGAGCGGCCTGACACCTCAGGAGTACTTCTTCCACGCTATGGGTGGAAGGGAAGGTCTCGTCGACACCGCTGTGAGAACTGCGCAGAGCGGTTACATGCAGCGCCGTTTGATAAACGCACTCCAGGACCTCAAGGTGGACTACGACGGAACGGTCAGAGATCCGACAGGCATAATAGTCCAGTTCCGCTATGGTGAAGACGGCGTTGATCCCATGAAGAGCTGGCAGGGCAAAACGGTGGACGTTGACAGGGTGATAGTTAGAACCCTTCTCAAAGTGAGGGGGAGGGGGTGATCGAAATGGTGGCAGCGAAGACCATAAAGAGCCTGGTTAACAAGTCCGAGCTTCCGGACAACATAAAGGAGGAGCTCTACAACAAGCTCATCGAGTACAACAAGAAGTACAAGCTCAAGAAGGCAGAGGTCGAGGCCATCATAGATGAAACAGTTAAGGAGTACAAGAGGGCGCTCATCGAGCCGGGAGAGGCCATAGGAACGGTTGCTGCACAGTCAATCGGCGAGCCCTCAACGCAGATGACGCTCAACACCTTCCACTACGCGGGTGTTGCCGAGATCAACGTCACCCTCGGTCTGCCGAGGATTATCGAGATCGTCGATGCAAGAAAGAACCCGTCAACGCCGATCATGACCGTCTATCTCGACGAGAAGCACCGCCACGACCGCGAGAAGGCCCTAGAGGTTGCGAGGAGGATAGAGGGAACCACCCTCGAGAACCTCGCGAGGGAGATGAGCCTCGACATCCTCAACTATGAGTTCATAGTGGAAATAGACCCTGAAAGGCTTCAGAAGAGCGGCCTCGACATGGAGAAGATACAGAAGAAGCTGGAGGGGTCATTCAAGAGCGCGGAATTCGAGACCGAGGGTTACACACTAATAATGAGGCCCAAGAAGGTTGGCAAGCTCTCCGACCTCAGGAAGCTCTCCGAAAAGGTTAAAAAGCACCGCCTTAAGGGTCTCTCGGGCGTCGGGAAGACCATCATCAGGAAGGAAGGTGACGAGTACGTTATCTACACCGAGGGTTCCAACTTCAAGCAGGTGCTCAAGGTTCCAGGCGTCGACCCAACGAGGACCAGAACCAACAACATCTGGGAGATAGCGGACGTCCTTGGAATCGAGGCTGCCAGAAACGCTATCATCGAGGAAATCGTCAACACGATGCGTGAGCAGGGTCTGGAAGTCGACGTCAGGCATATAATGCTCGTTGCAGATATGATGACACTCGACGGTGTGATACTGCCCATAGGCAGGCACGGTATAGTTGGGGAGAAGGCCAGCGTGCTTGCCAGGGCCGCCTTTGAGATCACAACCCAACACCTCTTCGAGGCGGCTGAAAGGGGTGAACTCGATCCTCTCAACGGCGTCGTTGAGAACGTGCTGATAGGCCAGCCGGTTCCAGTCGGGACCGGAATGGTCAGACTGGCTATGAATCTCCCCCTGAGACCGAAAAGGGAGTAGGGAGGTGTGATTGATGGTTGACTTTGCATTCGAGCTTAGGAAAGCAGAGGAGACTGGAAAGATAGTCATGGGTGCTAAGAAGAGCATCCAGTACGCGAAGATGGGTGGGGCCAAGCTGATAATAGTTGCTAGAAATGCAAGACCCGACATCAAGGAGGACATAGAGTACTACGCCAGGCTCAGCGGGATACCAATATACGAGTTCGAGGGAACGAGCGTCGAACTTGGAACGCTCCTCGGAAGACCCCACACTGTCTCTGCCCTCGCCATCCTCGATCCCGGTGAGAGCAGGATACTCGCACTTGTTGGGGGTAAGGAGTAATGCCGCTCAAGCTCAACACGGACCAGATAAAGTTCATAGCTCTCTTCGAGAGCATGACAGGAGCGACGGTCCTTGATTGCCTCATAGACAACAACAGAAACCGGCTCATCTACGTCATTAAGAAGGGAGAGATGGGACTGGCCCTCGGGAAGAAGGGCGCCAACGTCAAGCGCGTCCAGAACATGCTCGGAAAAGAGGTCGAGCTCATAGAGCACTCGGAGAACCCCGAAGAGTTCCTGAGGAACATTTATAAGAGCCTCGGGGTTAAGGTTAAAAAGGTTCACATCACCGAAAAGAGGGATGGTAAAAAGGTCGCCCTCCTCGACATTGGGCCGCGCGACAAGCCGCGCGCCATCGGAAGAGGCGGCCAGAACATTAACCTCGTGAAAGAGCTGATGGAGAGACATCACGGCATTCAGGACGTGATTATAATTTGAGGTGATGATCATGGCTGGAAAGAAAGCCCCCTACGGAGAGTTTGCCGGTAGGAAGCTCAAGCTCAAGAGAAAGAAGTTCCGCTGGAGCGACATTCGCTATAAGAGAAGGGTCCTCCGCCTAAAGGAGAAGAGCGACCCGCTCGAGGGAGCTCCGCAGGCGAAGGGAATCGTCCTCGAGAAGATCGCCGTCGAGGCAAAGCAGCCGAACTCGGCCATGCGTAAGGCAGTCAGGGTTCAGCTTATCAAAAATGGTAAGGTCGTCACAGCGTTTACCCCTGGTGATGGAGCAATAAACCACATCGACGAGCACGACGAGGTCATCATTGAGGGAATCGGCGGTCCAAAGGGCGGTTCGATGGGTGACATTCCGGGAATCAGGTACAAGGTCGTCAAGGTGAACAGGGTTAGCCTCAAGGAACTTGTCAAGGGCAGAAAGGAGAAACCGAGGAGGTGAAGTGAATGGCCAAGGCACTAACAGAGAGGTTCTACATCCCGAAGGAGCCCAAGGTAATGGGCAGGTGGAGTGTTGAAGAAGTTACCATCGAAGATCCTTCACTCAGGCCCTACATCAACCTCGATGCAAGAATCCTTCCACACACCCACGGCAGGCACGCCAAGAAAGCCTTCGGAAAGATCAACGTTCACATTGTTGAAAGGCTGATAAACAAAGTAATGAGAAGTGGCGCCAGCAGCCACAAGGTTGGCGGCCACTTCATGAGAAGGGAGCACCGCTCCCTCATGAGCAAGAAGATGAAGGCCTACGAGGTCGTTAAGGAGGCCTTCATGATTATCGAGCGCAGGACGAAGCAGAACCCGATTCAGGTTCTCGTCAGGGCCATCGAGAACTCAGCCCCGAGGGAGGACACCACCACCATCGCCTTCGGTGGAATCCGCTACCACATGGCGGTCGACGTTTCCCCGCTCAGGAGGCTCGACATCGCTTTGAAGAACATCGCCCTTGGCGCCAGCGCCAAGTGCTACAGGAACAAGACCAGCTACGCCCAGGCTTTAGCTGAGGAGATAATAGCAGCAGCGAACAAGGACCCGAAGAGCTTCGCCTACAGCAAGAAGGAAGAGATCGAGAGGATTGCCCAGTCCTCACGCTGAGGGCTGGAGGGTTTTCTCATTCCTCTCCACCATTTCTACGTCTCCGGATTCCTGCCTCAAAACGTTTTTATACTCTTTTAGTAAGACAATTTTGGTGAATGTAAGATGGTCACAGTTAAAGTCTCCTCAAAGGGCCAGATAGTCTTACCCAAGGCAATCCGCGAGAGGTTTGGCATCAAAGAGGGCGACGAGCTTGAGGTTCTTGACCTCGGGGACGAGATCGTGATAGTTCCGGTAAAGAAAGGCCTGAAGCTCAGGGGGCTTGTAAGGTTCGAGAAACCCGTCAGAGAGATACTCCACGAAATCCGGAAAGAAGAAGAGGAGCTGGAGGCCAGAGAATGAGGGTCGTCTTGGACAGCTATGCGGTTTTGGCTTACATAAACGACGAAGCGGCCGCGGAGAGGGTTGAGGAGTATCTCAACCTCGGGAGAAGCGGGAAAGTCGAACTTTACATGAACGCTGTGAACCTTGGCGAGGTTTACTACATCATCTCGAGAAAGAGGGGAACCGATATAGCAAATCTCGCGATTGCCCTTATCAGGAGGGAACCAATCAAACTCGTGGTTGCCGATGAGAGGCTCGCTCTCATAGCCGGAAGGATAAAAGCCTTCCACAGGCTCAGCTACGCCGATGCCTTCGCCGCCGCAACGGCAATAGACCTGAACGCCACTCTCCTAACCGGAGATGACGAGTTTAAGAGCATGGAAGAGAAGGTGAAAATAGAGTGGCTTTGACTTCAGGCGGAATTGGTTATTCAATCAGGCTCTTCCCCACCATGTTGGCAGGCTTATCAACGCCGAAGAAGTGCAGTATCGTCGGTGCTATATCCATCAGGCTTGCCCCTTCGAGATTTACCCTCTCAAATCCCCACAGTATCAGGGGAACCTTCACAACCGGCTCGTTCATCGAGCCGTGCATGCCTTTAACCCAGTGGCTCACGCCCTTCACTCCCCTGCACATCCTGTGGGAGCAGAACCAGTAGCCGGGCTTGGCAGAGACTATCAGCTCGCCGCTGTTGGGCGTGTCCAGGTGGGGGAGTTCGTCGCGGAAGAAAACCTCTCCAACTCCAGGTGCCCTTCTGAGGACTTCAAACGCCTCTTCACTCTGGTTCGGATCCTTCAGATAAACGTGAACACCGCCACCGGAGGAAACGCGGAGCGTCTCTACGCCGTTCTTCCTGAGGTAAACGCGCAGGTTCACCCAAGTGTGAACCTCCTCCTGGCCGTGGTCGGCGAAAATTATAAAGGCGTACTCTTCATTGAGGCGCCCCCACAGGGTTCTAACTGCCGTATCAACGGTTTCCACCGCTTTAATCGCGTCCTCACTCCCTGGCCCGTGGTCATGACTCATTCCATCTATCGAGGCAAAGTGGACGAGGAGCAAATCGGGCTTGCATTCCTCATAGAGATAGAGGGCCGAGTTCAGAACCCAGACGTCCTTCCTCCAGTCACGGCCATGCTGACGATAGAGCTCGTTGCTTGCAAAAAACGGCGGAAAAATCCTGACGTCGGTCCCGCTGAAGGGCGGCATGGTGTAGCCGCTGACAGCTGCGGTTCTAACACCTTTCTGCCGCAAGAGATCAACGATGGTCGGCGCTTTGATGACTTTGTGCGGGTTGAACGCTATTTCGTAGTCATAGAAGTTCACCTTCCTGTCGCTTAAGCGATCGTAGTAG
>JALTCK010000030.1 GCA_027074805.1 Thermococcus sp.
CAATATCAAAGCCGAGCTGGTTGAGGGTATGCCGCGGCATCGCTATCGCGTGATAGCCGCCCGCTATCAAGAGCGCTCCCCGCTCCTTGAGAAGTTTAACCTCCTCCGGCAGGGAACCCCATATCTCCTCGGTGAAGAAGGAGTAGAGGACAACCTTCGGCCTGGCCTTTAGAATATCGCTGAAGTCCTTGGTTATGAGCAGTTCGCTTAGGTCAAAGCCCTGGCTCTCCAGTGCACCGAGGAGGTGGACGAAGGCGTTGTGGTTGCGCTTGGTCATCCTGACGGCTATCTCAGGCATGGAGGAGACTTGAGAAGAGGGCTTAAAACCGTAACGGAACAAAAACGGGAAGTAAAAGCCAAGAAGGCCTTCAGGCCTTGATGGCGAGCTTGATGTCCTCGGCCTTGACGGTCTTCCTGCCAGCGTGCCTGGCGAACTCGTTTGACTTCTTGGCAAGCTCGATGGCGTACTCCTCGAGGTACTCGGCGAGAACCTTGGCGGCGTCCTCGCTGACCCTCTCGGCGCCAGCCTTCCTTATAAGCCTGTCAATCGGGGCAATCGGCAACTCGGCCATTCACAACACCTCCTTAAAGGGTTCTTCGGTCCCCTTTTAGGAAAAAGGAGATATATAAACCTTTCGGTAAACGAAGGCGTTTCCCGCCCCCTACTGCCCGATCCCCCCGGCAGAACATATGGGCATCCCATTGGGATTTTTTGGGATGACCACACAACCATTGGCGGTTCCCCAAAAGTGTTCAGCCCCATAGAAAGCTTACCCCAGATGAAGCCGTCAAGAGCAATACGGAAGATGCAATAGCGAAAAAGAGAAGGACAAAGTGATCTCCCCATAGGAATTACAGATCAGGGTTTCTTCCTCTTTGATAGGGCTAAACTGCGGCTGCCCTGGTAGTTGCCGCGGTAGGGGTTTTGGGCGGGTCCCTCAAGACGCTGAAACGCTATCTGGACAAAGCGCTCGCCGTAGGCCAGTTCCACAGGCTTTTCAGAGGCATTAAAAAGTGCCAGAGTGAGATTGCCGTCCCAGCCGGGATCGACCCAGGCGAAGGACCCCAATAGGCCCTCCCTTGCAAGACTGCTCCTGATCTTCATGTCCCCCATGATGTCATCGGGGAGCCTAACGCGCTCTAAGGTCAGGATAAGGGCGTGGGTCTTTGGTGGAATCACGAGTTTGCCGTCTTCCTCAACATCGACCAATTCACCGTTTATGTAGGCCTCTTTCCCGACTCGGAGGTCGTAGCCAGCAGGCTGGAGAGACTTCTCGCTGAAAGGCTCGATGAGGATTTCTCTTCTGATTTTCCAGTCAGGAAGCATCATCCAAACCACCGGACGAAATGCTCCACGACATATAAAACGGTTCCGGAAGGGGGAGTCGTGCATCCTTCAAGGAACAAGTTTCGAGGGGTTTAACATTAAACTGGCCTCTTCAAAGGGTTTCAACTTTAATCCGCGCCCAAAGGGCGCTTTAGACAGTGAAGCACTCACCAAAGGAGCAAGCGAGTAAAAACCCCTCTCAGAATTTCGAACATTATAGAAAAGGCACTTGTTTTCCGCCATCCGTAAGGACGCTTGAACGATAGTGAAAGCGGCGCTGAAACTTTGCATTGCAAAGTTTCATCAAACTTCGCGAGCAAGCTTTTGGAAAAAGCTTGACCAAAAGTTTGTAGCTCCTCTTTGAGAAAGCATGCTGTAGGGTTTTACCCCCCACAGCTCATTTCCAAGAGGGAACGTTTTAAGTGGACCATTGGTAATGGTTTACTCTTCTTTTGACGCCCTTCGGGCGTCGATTTTAGAGTTAAACCCACTCCCGTGAAGCATTTCATAAAGTTCCCCCTCCAAAACAGCTGTTCATGAGGAAAAAACCACTTAGAATTTGGCTTTTCAGAAGGAGCTACAAACTTTGATGAAACTTTTGCTTGGCAAAAGTTTCGATGGTGGGCCCGGGGGGCTTTGAACCCCCGACCACGCGGTTATGAGCCGCGCGCTCTGACCAGGCTGAGCTACGGGCCCACTGATGGCGCCGCCGCCCGGACTCGAACCGGGGACCGCCGGATTAACAGTCCGGCGCTCTACCAACTAAGCTACGGCGGCACGACCCAATGTAGGGAATACTGGGTGCGTTTATAAATCTTACGGTGAAAGGGATTGAAAAGTCCATTGGCACAGCTCTACCACGACCTGGCCCTTAATGGGGCTTTCCAAGGGTGAAAGGCCACCGTGGGCATGAATGAAAGCGGCACTTATAAGCAAGCTTTGGGACTTTTTAGTGGGGGTTTACTCTTAAAAGAAGCCTTTACGCAGGTTTGCGTTTTATTTTAGTATTCTTCGAACGCCTTGAGTAGAACAAACACTGGGGAGTAGCCATTGACGGGTAAACCCCCTGGAGATTAGCATTCTTAGAATAACACGCAATCTTTCTATCAACGCTTCATGGGAAGCAAGCTTCCACAACAACTGCCGGAATGAGTTTGCATGTCCCCTTAAACTTGCAATTTCAAAGCGGGTTTGCACTTGAAAAAAGCAAGCTAAAACACGTTTCAACTTCTCCCCAACGCCCGAAGGGCGTTATTTCCACAGTGAAACACTGAATAACCAGACCAGCAGGTGAAAGAACAAACCCCTTGAAACTTGTGTTCTTAGAAAAACATTTGTTTTCCGACAGCGCTTTGCGAAGCAAAGGGCTGAAATGGAGCCCCGGGCGGGATTTGAACCCGCGACCGGCGGATTACAAGTCCGCCGCCCCGCCAGGCTAGGCTACCGGGGCACGCTCTGGAGTTCCAGGGGATTTTTTATAAACTTTACTCAGCCTCCCACACCACCAAAAAATGAGGGGAGGAAAGGCAGTCACTCCCCGGCGCGTAGTTTGGCGAGGGCATCTTCAGCCGCTTTGAAAACCTGGTATCCAACAGGA
>JALTCK010000031.1 GCA_027074805.1 Thermococcus sp.
CTATCCCAACAGAAGCGAAATCATCCGAACAGCGATTCGGGAGCTATTGAAAAAAGAACTCTATCAGTTTGAGAGCGAAGAACGCTCAACGCCAGAATACATCATGAAATAAGCGGATAAAATAAGAGGTGAAATCCAGATCACAATAAGCCCTGTGTGGTTTAGGGGGTTGGGGCCATGGTGTTTAAGTTGCTGGAACAGGCAGGAATAAACATTGACCTAGACGACGAGAAGCCAAAGAAGGATTCTTTCGTTGGCTTTGATGGTGAGGATCTTGAAGGTTTGATAAAGATCGTAATTGTTGGCGTTGGCGGTTCTGGGAACAATACCATAACGAGGCTTTATGAGCTCGGAGTTCAGGGAGCAGAACTCATAGCCATGAACACCGACGCCCAGCACCTTGCAAGAACAAAAGCCCATAAAAAGCTCCTTTTAGGAAAAGAGATAACCCAGGGAAAAGGATCTGGCGGCGACCCAGAAATAGGCTACCGCGCCGCCGAGGCTAGTGCTCATGAGATTGCGGAGACTATCGGCGACGCTGACCTCGTCTTTATAACGGCAGGAATGGGCAACGGAACCGGTACAGGCGCCGCTCCAGTCGTTGCCAAGGTCGTTAAGGAGCGGGCTAGGCACAACGGGCGCTTTAGAGAGCCTCTGGTTGTGAGCGTTGTAACTTATCCCTTCAGAAACGAAGGCAAGATAAGAATCGAGAAGGCCAAGGCCGGAATAAAAGCCCTAATGTACTATTCAGACACTGTTATCATTATCGAAAACGACAAACTCCTCAAGCTCGTGCCAAAGCTTCCAATTAACGCCGCCTTCCGCTTCGCTGATGAGATAATAGCCAGGATGGTCAAAGGGCTGACTGAGACTATAAAGCTCCCGTCCATGGTGAACATCGACTTCGCGGACGTTTACAGCGTCATGCACAACGGCGGTGCTGCCCTCATCGGGATAGGCGAGAGCGACTCGAGCAACCGGGCAGCCGATGCTATAAAGAACGCCCTTGAGAACAAGATGTTGGACGTGGAGTACGCGAGTGGTGATAAGGCTCTGGTCCACTTTACTGTGGGCCCGGATGTTAGCTTAGGGGAAATCAGCACCGCAATGGACATTGTCTACGAAAGGCTCGGGGAGAAGAGTGAAATCAAGTGGGGCGCAAGGATAGATGAGGACATGGGCAAGGTTGTCAGAGCGATGGTTATAATGACTGGTGTCAAGAGCCCAAACATCCTCGGAGGAGCGGAGGCCCTTCAGGTAGGAGAGGACTTCAGGAGCAACATAATCGAGCCCGTTAGGAGCTTTTCAGCAAGACGCTCTGATGACAAGATATTCAACACGATAGCAAGGAACAAGGAGAACAGACCATCTCCCAGGGTCTTGAAGGCGTTCGAAGACTTTATGGACATAAGCTGACTTCTTTTTTAATTCATTTAGGTGGATTTCTATGGCAGTGGTGATCAGTGTAGCCAACCAAAAGGGTGGAGTGGGTAAAACGACCCTAACCATGAACTTAGGATACGGTCTAGCCGATATGGGAAAGAAAGTTCTCCTCGTTGACATAGACCCCCAGTTCAACCTTACATTCGCCCTAATCGGAATGGACGTCCTAAAATACACCGATGACAACGTCGGGACTGTGATGACACGGGAGAGTGAGGTAGAGAGTGCGATAGTTCCGGTCAGGGCGAACATCGATCTCCTCCCAAGCCACCTGAACCTTTCGGCGAGAGAGATAGAGATAATAAACGCCTACAACCGCGAGAGACGCCTTGAAAAGGCTCTCCTGCCCGTTCTCCCGGATTACGATTACGTGCTGATAGACAATCCTCCTAGCATGGGAATTTTCCTTGTGAACTCTCTAACAGCCTCGGACTACGTGATAATCCCGCTCGAACTCAGCTATTTTGGAGTAATCGGTATGCAACTCATGTTTAACCTCATGAGGATGATACGTGAGGAGACTAATGAGAACCTGAAACTGCTTGGCCTCGTCCCGAACAAGTTCACCCGTCAAACAAAGGTTCCGAAGATGAGATTGAAAGAGCTTAAGGAGGCCTATCCTGACGCCCCAATATTGACAACGATACCAAAGGCCATTGCCCTTGAAAAGGCTCAGAGCCAGGGTCTCAGCATATTTGAGTTCGATGGAAAGAGTCGGGCCTCGAAAGCCTTCTCAAAGCTCACGAGAGAGGTGGTCGATATTGTCGAAGGGTAAAATTCCTAGGCTTTTTGATGGTTCCGTTGACGATCTAACGAAGCCATCAAAAAAGAGGGAGGAAAAGGAGAACCTGAAGAAGGAGAAGATGCAGAAGACGCTCTACATAAGTAGAGACATGAACAGGAAGCTCATAGAGCTATATGGGGAGGAAGGGCGGCGGCAGAGCAACATAGTGGAGGATGCTGTGAACCTTTACTACTATCTGAGGTTAGCCATAGGAGAGAAAAAGCTCCACGAACTTCTGGAGGCCGTTAAACGTGAAGACCCGGAGTTCCTGAGAGAGTATCTTTCAAAATTCAAACCCTAACGTTAACCCAGAGGATGAAATCAGGTGGTTAAATAAAGCCCTAAAATAACTCACTCACAATAAGTTTCAATGATTTTTTGGATTATTTTGCTCGTCTTTGCCCGGTCGTTTTTGTAAAGATAGGGTATCCTGATAACCTCTGCATTTATTCCGTGTTTTCTCAACTCCTCCTTGAGTTTCTCACAGGTGAAAAGCTGATCTGGCCCGAGGGCAACTATGTCAGGGTCTATCCGCTTCACCAGCTCGTAATCTATCGTGCCCGGACTACCTATGTAAACCTCATCCACCATCCTTAAGGCTCTAAGGAGCTCGGCCCTGTCCTCTGCAGAGTTTATAGGCTCCCTCCTCTTCTGCATCCTCACTGTCTCGTCGTGGGCTACGATTACAATCAGATCGTCTCCAAGGGCTTTAGCCTGCCTCAGGAAATGTATGTGCCCCACGTGAAGGATATCAAAGACCCCTCCAACCAGAACCCTGATTCTTTTCTCCGACATCTATCCCACCGTCAGCTCCCATATTTTATCCTTTGCATGGTGGATATTTTTAACGGCCTTGCCCTTGGGCTTCTCCTTCATGCTTTTCCCGTCCATCAGGGCGATTCCAATGGCGAGAGGCCTACCGTAGTCCTCCTCAACCACAAAGACAAAGTCACCTTCCTTGATGTTCCCATCGGCATCAGTTATTCCAGCGGCCATCACGTCGGCGCCCTTTATTATGAACGGAACCGCTCCTGCGTCAACTACCACTCGCCTCGGCCACTTCCTCAGGTCTTCCTCGTTGGAAAACTCATAGAGGGTTATGACGAGGGGAAATATAAGCTCTTTTCTCCTAATGAAAAATGGCCTGCCGTTAACAAGAAGAATCTCGGTCGTTCTGTCGAACTCTGCAACCTCAACCCTGTCCTTCTTACCCAACATCTTCCCGGCTATCTCCTCGCCGAAGATCTCACTCATCTCGCGGATTATCTCCTTAATTTCCTTCTTGCTGAGGGGATGCTTGACCTTCAGCTCCACACTTCCACCTCCTCGTGAAATCTTCTGGCGGCCTCCCTGGGATTCTCACTGTCGTAGATGGAGCGGCCCACTATGATGTAGTCCGCGCCGGCTTTAAAAACCTCACCAACCTTTCCGCCCTGGGCGCCGACACCTGGACTCAGGATTTTGATGCCCGGTCTCAGCCTGGAGCGTATATAGGCAACGCGCTCCGGTCTCGTTGCGGGGGCAATTACACCGAAGGGCCTCAACTCGTTGGCCAGCTCGATGAACCCATCCGTCACCGGCTGAATGAACTCCCTTGCTCCCGGATGGCTCATTTCGACGATGATTATCGTCTTCCCGAGCTCCATCACAGCTTTAACACTCTCCCTCCCAGTGAAGCCGTGAATTATGATGTAGTCCGCCCCGGCTTCAAAAACTTTCTCCGCTATCAGCCTGTTCGTGTTCGGTATGTCAGCGAGCTTCAAATCGGCTATGATCGGCAGTCCCGTCACCTGTTTCAGCTCGGCGATTATTTTAAGGCCCGAGCCGATTATCAGCGGCCAGTTCACCTTGACAGCCCAGAGATAGTCGGAGGTGCACTCGGCTATCTCAAGGGCCCTCTCCCTTTCGTAGACGTCGAGGGCCAGCACGAGACGTTTCATGGATTCACCCCATTATCGATTTAATCTCCTCCGGTATCTCCCCACCCTTGAGGTGGAGGGCAACGTGATAGGCACTCTTCATCGCATTGGCCTCGTTTTCAGCCCACGTTACGATGACTAGGTCACCCTCGCTCAGCTTCAGAGAGGAGGAAATAGCTCCTGCTAGCTCCCCCATAGCCCCCTTCAGAGGTCTTCCGTCCTCCGGAAAGACTGGCTCACCGTTCTTAACCACTAGGATCATGGCCCCCCTGGCAAAGAAGCGTATCGCCTCGTCCCTAAGATCTATGCTCTTAAAAGCAGGGGGCCTTCTCACCACCAGCGCGTATGCAGGAAATCCCTCAACGGTGCCCACTCTCCGAGCCTCGGAGAAACTCGAGGAAAGTCTGCTCCGGAGCTCCATGCCCCGTTTATTAAGAAAATGCCCTCTCTGGGCAGATGTGATGAGTTCAAGACCGCTCAGCTTTTTTAATAGGGTCCTAACGCTCCCCTCTCCAAGCCCAAGAACCTCGGAAATCGTTTTTCTCCCAGTTGGAGACTTCAGCAAGAACAGAACCGCCACGACGTCCTCCAGCGTGAACTCTGGATAGGCTCCCCTCTTCCAGCTCATTAACTTCCCTCCAAGAAGAATACTGAAAAGGGATTAAAAAGTTTTAGAGAATCATAGCCATCTTGGCTCCAGTCCGGCCCACATCCTCATCTTCTCGTGGGCGATTATCCTCGGTATGTTGCCCCTCTCTTTAGGTCCGGGGTTCTTCATGTAGAATGCGTTGACCTCGTAGACCGTGCCGAACTCCTTCTTATCGACTGCCATCTTTCCGAGCCTGACGAGGTCGATAAGGAGACCAGCCAAAGCAGGACTGTCATTTATCCTGCCGGTTATCACAAGCTCGTCGTGGGCACCGTTGAAGCTGACATACTCGATGTGCATCGCTATGAACTTCTTGTCGCCGAGCGGCTCAAGGAAGCCTGTCGGTTTTATGTAGTGCGGCGCGTCGTAGCCGAGGAGATCCTTGACAATCGAGCTCTTCGTGAACTCCTTGCTCTTGTTGCGCTCTTTGTCGGTGAGTGCTAGGAAGTCGTTGTTTCCGCCGATGTTGAACTGCGCTATATCTAAAACGTAGCGGTTCCTCTGGGCGAGGTGGCTGAGGACGTCAGCTGTCAGCGGCGTTGCACCGGTGGCACCGTCGTCGCCGAAGACCACGAGGTTGCTCTCCTTCGCGAGTTCAACGTAGACCGGGTCGTTGGCTATCAGAGTTGGAATCGCGTTGACGAAGGCCGCTCCTCCAACCTCCTTCGCGTACTTGGCGGCGGCATAAACGTAGACCTGCGTCGCGGTAAGCCTGTCGCGGTTGTCCTCCTCGATGGCCTTCTCAAGCTCCTCCCTGCTCTCGAAGGGGACAAAAGCTTCAGTGGTGCAGACGTTGACGAAGACATCCGGTTTAAGCTCCTTCCACTCGCTAACGAGGTGGTCAACGGCCTCGCTGAGGGTCATCTCGTCGTCGAGACCGGTCGCCTCAATCGGGAGGTTCCTGAGACTCCTCAGGTGTATGCCCTTCCTGACGGTTATTCCTCTGAGGCTCTCCGGAGCATCGGGGTCGTAGGCCCTGACGACCTCGTAGAGGTCCTTTCCGACCTTTGCCTTGTCAACGTCGTAGGAGCCGACTATCTCGATGTCCTTTATTTTAATCGGCAGCTCATCGGCGAGGGGAACGCCGTAGGGCCCTATCTTTCCCGCCCTTATCTTCTCCAGACCGCTAGCGAATATACTTGCAACGTATCCCTGCCCAAGTATAACAACCCTGACCATTTTCTCCACCTCCTTTGTTGGTTTAAGATATTTTACAGCAGTTAAATAGTTTTCGCTCACGAAACTTTTTTAGCTATCAAATAGAGGGTCAGGGCAACCCTCAGGTTCGTCAGAATTGCGAGTACGGAAAAGAGGGCTTTTATTGAAATGGGGGAGGGATACAGCAGGAAGAGCATCGTCAAAAAGATCCGCTCGTCCCTCTTTCCAGGGAGTTTTCCGAGAACCGGCACTTCCGAGTAGGCGTCGCTGCAGAACGCCGCCTTGAACCTCTCCGTCGAGTAGCTGACCATCACCGAGCCGAGGAGAGTGAGGAGGGCAATGAGATACCAGAGGGGCTCGCTCAGGGACGAATAAGCCAACAGTGCAAGGAAGGCTCCATCGACGTAGCGGTCGAGGATTGAGTCCATATAACCGCCCAGTTTGCTCGTTCTCAGCCCTGCCCTCGCGAGTTCGCCGTCGACGCCGTCGAGTATCGAGCTGAGCTGGTAGAGAATGCCCGCCAAAGGAAGGCTTACCAGGGTCAGTAGAGCGGAGACCATTCCGAGGGCGAAGGTAAAGACTGTCATCACGCTTGGCGTGACCCTGTCCATGAGCAAGGCGCTTATCTCGGTTGAGATTTTTCTGTTAATGTGCCTGCTGACGAATCCGTCCCCGGTCCCCTTTACTGCCGTCTTAACAAGCATCTTCCGAGCCCTCTTGAGGTCCTCCGGCGTGTCCACGTCCGTCCATCCGAGGCCATCCAGGAATGTAACTGGCAGTTTCGCCCTCTCTACAACCTCACTGAGTGAATAATCGCCGCTCCTCTCGCGTTCAAGCTCTTCGGTCACCTCAAAGATGCTCCCGTCGAGGATGAAGAAGCCAGTGTCAACGGCGTCCCACTCTTTGAGATTTTTCCCGATGCGCTCGACGCGGCCATCTCTCACCTTAACCTTCGTTGCCTCTTTGATGTCAACCCATCTCGGCCTCCTGTCAGCTATGAGGCCGTTTTCGCTCATCGCTTTCTCCACGAAGGCCTCTGAATAAACGTGGTCGCTCATCACGAGGACGAACTTTCCGGAAACGTAATTCCTAGCGAGGTGGAGGGAGTGACCGTTGCCCTTCTCAGGTTCGGGGTTGATCACGAACTCCGCAGGAAAACCGTGTCTCTCGAGGAACTCCCTGTAAAGCTGGGCGTAGCGGTCGTTGGTGACGAGGATGAAGCGCTCGACGCCGTTCCGCTGAAGTATGGCAATAGTTCGGTACAGAATCTCCCTTCCCGCAACTTTGAGAAGTCCCTTAGGCCTTCCCCCCATCCTGGTCCCGAGGCCGGCCGCGAGAATCACTGCCTCCCTGACCACTGGCATCACCTTTTTAAGGCCTTTGAAGAGGTCGGATTAGAAGGTCCAACTTAAATTAACCCAAGGTGATTTAAACTTTTCGGGTGAGCTGGATGAGAGTTGCCGTCCTGTATTCCGGCGGGAAGGACTCAAACTACGCCCTCTACTGGGCGCTGAAACAGGGATTCGAGGTTAAATACCTGGTCAGTATGGTGAGCGAGAGCGACGAGAGCTACATGTACCACGTGCCGAACATCCACCTGACCGAGCTTCAGGCCAAGGCCATAGGTATTCCCCTCGTCAAGGGCTTCACCTCCGGAGAGAAGGAGAAGGAAGTTGAGGACATGAAGGCCGTCCTTGAAGGGTTAAAGATAGACGGCATCGTTGCCGGTGCTTTAGCCAGCGAGTACCAGAAGAAGAGGGTTGATAAAGTTGCCGAGGAGCTCGGAATCCAGAGCTTCGCTCCAGCATGGCACCGTGAGCCCGTTGATTATATGCTCGAGCTGATAGGGGTTTTTGACATCGTGATGGTGGGAACGGCAGCGTACGGCCTCGACGAGCGCTGGCTGGGACGGAAAATCGACGAGAAAGCTTTGGAGGAGCTTGTCAAGCTACACGAAAGGTATAAAATCCATGTTGCTGGAGAGGGTGGGGAGTTCGAGACCTTCATCAGGGACGCGCCGTTCTTTAGGGCGAGGATAGTCTTCGATGAGGTCGAGAAGAAGTGGAACGAGTGGGACTATTCCGGCGTTCTCGAGGTTAAAAGGGCTCACCTGGAGTGGAAATGACTTCAGCCCTTCTTTAGACCTTTCCCCCTAACTGGCAAACCCCGACAGAAAAGTTTTTCTCCCCTCGGGAGGACCAACTTAAGGTGGTAAAGGTGGAGAAGCCGATAGGAATCGTGTACGGAGAATCCACCACCGACAGATTCACGTTCATAGTGAACCCCCACGTTGAGCTCCCTAAGTTCGGGGAGTTCGTCGTCGTGAAAAACAGGGAGGGCGATGAGATTCTCGCCTCAGTCAGGGGGATAAGGAACGTTAACTGGCTCATGGAGGCCGGAAAAGGCAGCTACGACTACGTTGAAAAAACCGTCAAGGTGTTCTCCTCAGGGGTTCTCGGGAAGAGCGAGGCCCTCATAGCGAGCGCCCGCGTGCTCGGGATACTGAAGAGGGGCGAGAAGTTCAGGCAGATGCCAAACAGGGTCCCGATAAAGCCCGGAGAGAACGTCTACCTCGCGAGGGACGAGGATTTGGCCGGGATATTCTCCCACGGACACATAAGCATAGGGCGCCTCCTCGCCAGGGAGAGAGTTGAGGTTAAACTGGATGCGAACAGACTCGTGTCGCGCCACTTTGCCGTCCTGGCCGTCACGGGAGCCGGAAAGTCCAACACGATTGCGGTTCTCACGAAGGAGCTCGTGAGCAAGGTCAACGCAACCGTTGTGATCCTCGATCCACACGGGGAGTACAGAACGCTGAGCTGGCCCGGGGCGAGGGTGAACCCGATAAAGGCAAGCATCGATCCCGCGAAGATAAGGCTGAGCGAGCTGGCTACGCTTTTGGGAATAGCCGAGAACGCGAGCCTTCAGAGGCGCTTCCTCGGGCTCGTTTATAGAACGGTGAAGACTGAAGCCAGAAACGCGGGAAGGGTGATCGGCGGCCTAGAGTTCATCTACGCGATGGAGGACAAGATAGAGGAGTGGATACGCGCTTATGAGAACACCGAAGACAAGGTCATCTACTACTACGACGAAAAGGGCAACGAGGTTCCGAGGAAGATACAGGCGAAGGACCTCGACTCCCTGATAAGGCTGAAGGACTACCTCGGGGAGCTGAGGGCAAACTTCGGCGAGTTCATAAGCCCAACGAACGTCCTCAGCGAGATAAGGCCGAGAAGGGTGAACGTCATAGACCTCAGCGGCATGGAAGAGGAGCAGATGATAGCCCTCGCGAGCTTCGTGCTCAGGGGAATCCTCAAGAACCGCGTCGAGTACGTCAAGGGCGTTAGAACCGGCGATAAGGCCCTCATCCGCGAGGTGAGGGAGAGGTATCCGGCCCTGACAAAGCCCCTGCTCATCATAGTCGAGGAGGCCCACATCTTCGCACCCAGGGGAGAGAGGAACCAGGCCACCCTCTGGCTCGGGAAGATAGCGAGGGAGGGGAGGAAGTTCGGCGTTGGCCTCGGAATAGTCTCCCAGAGGCCGAAGAAACTGGACGACGACGTGTTGAGTCAGACAAACACGAAGATAATCCTCAAGCTGGTTGAGCCGAACGACCAGCGCTACGTCCAGCAGGCGAGCGAGCAGATAAGCGAGGACCTTCTGAGCGACATAGCGGCCCTCGGGATAGGTGAGGCCGTTGTAGTCGGGACCGCGATGGCCCTCCCCGCGATGGTGAAAGTCCACAACTTTGCCGAGATGGGAGGAAGCTACGGAGGAGGCGACATCGACATAGTCGAGGAGTGGCTTTCTGGAAGGGACGAGAGCGAGGACAAGAGTGAAGAAGAGCTCATAGA
>JALTCK010000032.1 GCA_027074805.1 Thermococcus sp.
CTCGGGGACTGCGCCATGAGCAGGGACTTCATTACCGGAGAGTTCGTTTACAGACCCCTTGGCTTTGTGGCGGCACACTACGCACGGCTGGTTGCGAGGGCAATAACCGGGAAGCCCGTTGCCGATAGGGGAGTTATTCCAACGGTCTACGAGAGCGTTGGCCCGGTAGAGGTCTACGGAATAGGGCTGAGCGGTTCGGAGGCGGAGAGACTGGGTGTCATTGGGAGGATAGAGGTCGAAGAAGGGGAGAACTGGAGGGAGGCGCGGATATTCGGTTCCAACGGAAGCTTAATCGGCTGGGAGAGGGTTCAATCCGGGCACTTCCACAGCGTGAACTCCGCGAACGCGTACCTCATGATAAGAGAACTCCATGGAGAAGGAAGCTAAAGAAAAGAAATCAGCCGGTTATCCTCGTGCCGAAGCCGTCTCCCCTTATGGCCCCTCTCAGCCTTCCCGGAACCTTTCCGTTCACGAACCAGACCTCTGCGTGCTCGGCTATCTTCTTGGCTTCTTGGAGCTTGTTGCAGATTCCACCCGTGACGTCGGTTCCAGCGGCCGTGCAGTGGAGCCGATCAAGGAGGGCGTCGATTTCATCCTTTGAGAGGCTCCCTATGAGGCTTCCCTCGCCGGGCCTTCCGTCGTAGATTCCGTCGACGTCCATGAGGAAGACAACCTTCTTCGGCCCGAGCATCTTGGCGAGGTAGGTGATGATCTGGTCCCCGGAGAGTATGTCTATTCCCTTGGCCAGGTCAACGGAAACGTCCCCGAAGAGCACCGGGATAAAGCGCAGCTCGAGGAGCCGCTTTATGACCTCGACATCGCCGTAAGCAACTTCCCCGTTCTCGGTTATGAAGAGCGAAGAGGTCGAGACCGAAAACGCTGGAAGGTTCTTGGAGACGAAGGCATCTATGAACTTCTCATTGGCCCTCAGCATCGCCTGGTGGGTCAGGGTGAAGCCCATCCTCCTGTGGTGGGCGGTCTTCCAGTCCCCCGGCAGGCCCTTCCTTATGCCGTACTTCTTCGCCTCCGGGTGCCCAAAGCTGCCCCCGCCGTGGACTATTATGAAATCCTCCTCCGGGTAAAAGCCCGCTATTTCCCCCGCTATTCTCCCAACGGTCTCCTCATCGAAGTTCTCCGGCTCCCCCTTCTTGTCGCTGAAGACGCTGCCGCCGACCTTTACGATTATCATGGCAGAACCTCCTCTATGCGAAGCCCCTCGCGGCTTATCCTGGTTATCATCGGCGTCCCGCCCGCTATGGTTATGGCTGTCGCAACCTCGCTCTGCTTCTCAGGGGCCAACGCATACATACAGCCACCCCCGCCGGCGCCGGTTATCTTTGCACCGAGGGCCCCGGCTGTCCTCGCGGCGTAGACCAGCTCGCTGAGCTTCTTGGTGGAGACGCCGAGGGCATCGAGAAGGCCGTGGTTGATGTTCATCAGCCGGCCGAGCCTGGCGAAGCGTATCTCCTCGTCAAGGTCCGAGAGGAGGACGTCCCTGGCCTTTTCGACTATCTTCCCCATAGCAGCCAAGATCGGCTCTATGACGTCGGGCATCTCCTCGTGGCTCTTTTTCACCATCGCCACCAGTTCCTTCGTCGAGCCGCTTGAGCCGGTGTAGCCGACAACGATGGGCAGCTCCATGAAGGGAAGGTGCTCGAAGTCACCCTTCTCGTAGTGGATGAAGCCTCCAATGGCAGAAACCGTCGGGTCTATGCCGCTTGAAGCGCCCTGGACGAGGAGCTCAACCCTGTGGCCGAGTTTTCCGATCTCCTCGTTCGTTAGCTCGAGGCCGAGTAACTTCGAGACCGCGCCGATGGTCGCCACCGCAACGGCGGCGGAGCTACCGAGACCTGCTCCGACCGGTATCTGGGAGGTTATCGAGACTGTTATTCCTTTGCCGTTCACTCCTGCCTCCTCTCTGACGAGCTCGATGGCCTGCCTGACGTAGCTGAGGACCTCAGCAGCCCTTCCATAGTCGCTCTCGAAGTATATCTCGTCCTCCGAGAAGGAGACGGTCAATCCGGGGACGCGTATGTCCTTTGCCTCGATTTTGATCGCTCCCCTCTCGTTGAACTCTGCCCAGACGTACGTCCTCAGGTCTATTGCCGCGGCTATTGCCGGCTTCCCGTAGACGACGCTGTGCTCGCCGAAGAGGATAATTTTAGCGGGTGCTGAAGCTAGAACCCTCATTTTTGGCCCTCCAAAATGCTTTTTAAGCGAAATTCAATATCACCAAGGTCGTTTTTAATTCCACACTGAAAATAATACGCGTAAAAGCGTAAGCTCATACGTACTTCACCTCTTGAAGAACACGCTCTTTAATCCTCTTTTTAAGCGCTCCTTTGGTCACAAGGTCAACTTTAACCCTGAGGAGGCTCTCGAGGTATTCCTGAAGCCGAATGAAGTCTATGAGCCCTATTGGCTTTCCAAACTCGACGAGAATGTCAACGTCGCTGTCTTTCCTCTGCTCTCCGCGAGAGTAAGAGCCAAAAATCCCAATTCTCTTGACACCATACTTTTTTCTCAGCTCTTCCTTGTGGGTTTGGATCACCCTCTGAACGTCCCGGAGGGTTTTAATCCGGGCGCTTTTCATTCTATCGCCTCCAGGCCGAGGTAGTCGTAGTAGTACCGCTTAAAGTCCTCCCACTCTTCGATGGTCCTATAGGCGAGGTCGTAGAGGAACGTCTCGTCCCTGCAGAAGAGAACCTTTCCCCTCAGGCATTGCCTCCTCACGTGAAGGGGGAGAAGCTGGAAGACCTGGACGTCGTACTCCTCAGGGGGATGGCCCAAAACGAGGGCTCTGAACTTAAAGGCTTCCCTTTCATCCCCGTCATAATAGACGCAGAGGTCAAGGTCGCTGTCTGGCCCATAATCGCCTCTCGCCCTCGAGCCGAAGAGGATGATGAACTTTACCCTCTCGCCACCGAGCTGAAGGATTTTCTCAACCGCATCCCCAAGGTTCATGGTAGAGAATAGGAAAGAGGACTTATCAGAGTTTCGACAATATTTGCCGGACATTAGGTGAAACTCCCATATACATTGTATACATTTGGGTCTCATCTAAGCACTCCCACACTATCAATAACATATGGACCAAAACTTGAAGTACTTACTGGAATTCTGCAATCTTTTTTACAAAAATTGCGGAAAGTAAAAGTTTCCTTGGTTCTTCGTAAGTTAAAATAACTTCTGGTTCAACGTACTCACACACTTTAAACCGCTTATCATTTGCAAATAAATTATATAGTTGCCCGGGCGCTAAATAAGTAGTGTAAAATCCAAGATTTTCATCATAAATTGATACTGTATCTTTAACGTTCTCTAAGTTTCTTGTATTAAATGCACTTATATATATCCCACCTCCAATCCCAACCGCATTTTTTATTCTTTCTATCATAGATATCATGTCTCTTTTATTCAAGAAAGAGAGAGAAACTGCTGCAACTATCAATGAGAATTTACTGCTTTCCAAGTTGTAACTCCTCATATCACAAACCATTGGCTCAATCAAATTTTCTAATCCCAAATACTTAGCAAAATTTATGAGCTTAATGATGGCATATTCAGAGATATCCACACACATAATCTTCTTGAATCCACCGAATTTAGCCAAATATAATGCATTTCTTCCATCCCCACATCCCAAATCTATACAGATATCCCTGTTTTTAATATGGTGAAGATTTTCTACTAACAACCTATCAGCTCCTACTCCCCATGTTGGAAGTGGTGATTGTCCATAAATCTCTTCAAACCAAACATAAGTTTCTTTTTTCATCCTTTTCACCTCCTAATATTCTTTAAATAAAATTAACCAGATGAAATCGGAGGCTAATCCAACAAATCCGGCCACTAAAAACGGCATTTGGGGTGAAATGTGTTCCCACATGAGTCCTGCGATTAAGGGAGCAGGAAGCTGTAGAGTAGATGCTAGAAAGGCTTGGATAGAGAATATTCTACCCAAATGATCTTTTGGACACAATTTTGCGTTCAGTGCTTCAGCTACAGAATAATAAGCTCCCTGAGACACCCCAAACATGATAAAAGTTGCAGTTATTAAGAGAGGGTTTATGATTTTCAATCCCAATAATATCATCCCAACGCTCCAAGGAACTCCGAATACAAATAATATGGCTCCTTTTCCTACCTTATCGGATAATTTGCCCGTAAGATATGTTATTATAACTGATGCAAATCCCATTACAGAAATTAAAGCACCAACAGATTCAATGCTGAACATTAACACGTCCTTTACATAGAGAGTCCTAAAAGACACTCCCAACATAAAAAAGAACACACCTAATGAATCTAAAAGTGTAAATATCATTAAAGGTTTGTTGTTTTTTAAAACGCGAATTGATTCAGAAAAAGCTACAATAATACTATTCTTGGACTCGCCACTTTCAATTGATATGCCTTTCAGAGGATATAGGAATATTAGCGCTAATGAAATAATAAACAATGAGAGAGAATATAAAGCTAAGTACCCAAAAGATCTTACTAAAAGCCCCGCTACCATTCCTATTAAAAAACTTGATAGTTTTGAGAATGCTGAGAATACCCCATACGACTCTCCGAACTTGTTCTCCTCTACTAAGGATGCTATTAAAGAATAGGTAGTCATGTTTTCAATACTATTAGCAATCTCTACAATCATTAGTGCCAAAACAGACATTAAGAATGGGCTATGTTTAGCCAGCATTAACGAGGTTATCGAAAGAATACCAAGAAAAATTGCTAACACTAATAGTTTTGGTTTGGACTTTATATCAGCTAAGTACCCTGAGACTGGGAGAATGGGAATATCTAATATGGCTTGAACAGATAACAAGACCCCCACCATATAAACTGGAATCCTTAGTTCCTCTTTCATATATATAGTCACAAACACAAACGCTAATCCAACACCAAAAGAATAAAAGAAATTTAGAAGACTCACAAATAAAATTTTTCTGTTTGTGGCCACATTATCTCCCTCCGCAGGGGTTATGCAGGATATCTTTATATATAAATCCCAGAAAATCCTCTTGTGAAGATAAAAATGCCCCTGGATCCTCCGAGAGTATGAATGCAACTTCCATATACGCTTCTCTAAAATCGAGACATCTAACATCGGGAGCATATAAATTTCCTGTTAACTGGTATGTGAGACCCCTACAACCCGCATGGCACAGATACCTAAGCCAGCACCTTGAGCATCTGGAGTTCAAAGAATCCACACACAAGTTCCTGAGCATCTTCGCTTTTGGATTCTTTATCCAGATATCCACAATTCTTTCCTCCCTAACATTTCCAAGTTTGAACTCGGGTAAGTATAATGTCTGACAAGGATAAACATCACCATTGCTATCTATCAAGGGGACTGTCATTCCAACCCCACAGTTTCTATATTTTGGTCTTAAACGCATTGCAGAAAATATAAAACCTGCTGTGCTGAATGCCAACTTTTTTTGAAGTTCCTTATCCTTTTTAACAGCTTCATATGTCTTCCTCACTATATCCACCTGCTTGGCAATTTTTAGACCATGTTCTTTTGCCCTTCCTTGAGGCTTTAGGAAGTTGGTCCTAATAAAGTCCACACCAAGCTCTTTCCCCAACTGTATAAATTTTGGAATTTCACCAATATTGTCTGCCCTAACTGTCATTATTATTCCCGTAATCACTCCATAGCTTTTTAAAGTCCCAATGGCATCAATAGCTCTTTTGAAATGTCCCCTTCCACGGATTCTGTCATTTGATTCCTCACTTGCCCCCTCAAAGCTAATCTGAACAGCCACATCATATTTATTCGCTTTTTTTGCAATTTCGTCTGTTATTAGAGTCCCGTTTGTACTTGTCCCAGCAGTATAATGGCTCGTTTTGTATATCCATTTTGCAATGGAGAAAAATTTTTCAGGCACCATAAATGGCTCCCCTCCCAATAGTCCAACTTCTTTTCTAATTGGATTTGTGTAGGGCAGTGCCTCTTGTAATACTCTTATGAATTCGTTTGGTGAAAGTTCATCTGGTAGAGGGGTGCCAGCTTTTACATAACAGTGTTTACATCTAAGATTACATGCCTGTGTTAAATGTAGAGTAAATCCTGTTATCCCAACGTTCTTTTCTATAAATTCAACACTTGGCGGAGGAGAAATTTTTGGAGTAGTGTTTGAGGTATAAACAACTCCAGCTCTAATGAGTGGGGTAAGAACATCACTTAGGTATCCCTCAGAGATACCAAATTCACTGGCTAATTTTTCTAGTGTAGTTCCTTCTTTTAGTTTCTTAAGCAAATTGTAGAAGCTGGTATTTACAACAACCCAATATGGATATTGTGACCATACAATGAATACCTTATCTTCTCGTTGCTCTATGTAGTCCCACTCCATGACTTTTAGAACTTCCATATCCTACCCCCAAGTGGCCAAATAGAGAAACAAAAATTAAATCCTTGAGTCATGTGTTCCCCCTACCTTGACTTTCTTGCATGTAATAAGAATCTTCTTAGGAGATCTGTAAGATCCCGCAACCAAAGCTTCTCCGACCGTTAGAATCTGATCTACTACGTCTGGTTTTGCAAATAATTGAGGTGACTTGGTAGTAGATATCGGCATCAAACAGCTCTCCATTGCTACCGCCTCCAGTATGATTGACATGTCATACGAGTACAAATCGAAATTAATATTTAAATTTTTCTTGAACTCATAATTTCAAACACTTAGTTCTAAATATTCGGAAAATCCTAAGGGTCACCATTAAAAGAGCTTTGAGAAAATCTCCGATTGGAGTGTAACCTACTCAATATAATGAAGAAGTGCATACAAGAGGATAATAACTCAAGGACTCAACCCTTTCGCTCACTTCCGCATCACGATGCTCGCGTAGCCAACAACAGCATCGGTCGAGCGGCTCACCTCGAAGCTGGTTGTGTAGTGCAGGAGCTCAGCCTCAAGAGCTCCAGCGAGGCGCGAGTAGACTATCGCCGTCCCAACTCCTCCAGGCCCGCACATCGTGTGCCTCATCTCCCTGAGTTCCCTGAACATTCCCTTCACGTCGAAGTCGAGGATCCTCCTTATTACCCGGAAGTCCCACTCCTTTATCCTGTGGGGCAGCTCCTCCGCCCGAACTCTGAAGGGCACGTAGCCGTACATTGGCCCGTAGTGCATGAAGTCGGTGCTCGCTATCACAACGACGTCCCTTCCGAGCTCCTCAGAGGCTTCAAGAATCGCCCTGCCGAGATCTTCAGCTACGTCCTCGTCCTGCATCCCCAAAGTTATGGGAACTATCCTGACGTCCTTTCCTGCCTTCTCAGCCAGGTACTGGATGAACGGCACCTGGACCTCTATTGAGTGCTCGTAGGTGTGGGCGGTATCATCGAGGTCGGCTATGCCAGAGAGCCTCGCGATGGCTTTGGCCATCTCCGCATCGACCTCAACCTCACCGAGCGGGGTAAGCCATTTTCCTGATGGATAGACCGCTATCGGCGAGCCTAATCCGGTGTGATTCGGACCGAGGATGACAAAGGTCTCAGGAAGGCCGTCCTCAAAGATGGCTCTGTACGTCCTGCTGGCTGTATAGCCCGAGAATATGTAGCCAGCGTGAGGCGCAACTCCAGCCGTGATTTGCCTCTCGCTCCCCTCCTCGCCGAGGCCCCTGAAGAACTCCTCCAGCATCTCCACCAGTTCCTCGTCAGCGGGATAGAAGCTCCCAGCGACGGCAGGATACCTCATTTGTCACCACCTCCACCATCCATTTACTACAGAAGTTTAAATACCTTCGGTTAGTTTAAGGCCCGAACCGGTCAGGGGCATGAGGACTTTTGAGCCATCAGATATCTCACCCGCCTCGATCAGTTTCCACGCCGCCGCGAGAACCACCGCCGAGGTGGGTTCAACGAGGAAGCCCACCTTCCTGAGCCAGTCCCATGCTTCTTCAGTTTCTTCCTCGGTGACGCTCACGCAGAGGCCGTTCGTATCCTCCAGAGTGCGCCTCATCTCCTCCAAGCGGGGAGGTTCCGGAATGGCTATGCCATCTGCCAGGATGTTTCTCTCGGGGGAGCGCTTGCAGAGGCTCTCGTAGCCGGCCGCCTGAACCGCAATCATCCGCGGGAGTTCGGGGATTTCACCCATTCTCTCCAGTTCCCGGAAGCCCTTCCAGAGGCCGAGAAAGAGCGTACCGCTTCCCGTCGGAGCTAAAACATAGTCGGGAAGGCCAACCTGCTCGTAGGCTTCAAAGGCTGCAGTCTTCGTTCCCTCGATGAAGTAGGGGTTGAGCCAGTGGGTGATATAAGTTAACCCCTCACTCTCAGCAAACTCCACGGCCCTCTCATGAACCGTCATCCTATCTCCTTCAATGACGTGTATGAATGCGCCGAGTTTTGAGAGTAGGAAGAGTTTTCCGGGCATCATATTGCTGGATACGAAGGTGTGGACCCTTATCCCGGCCGGAAGGGAATAGAGGGCCATGCTCAGGGCGGCGTTACCTGAGCTGTCGATGACAACCTCGTTCACCCCATCTTCCATGAGTTTTGCAACGGTCACGAACGTTCCCCTATCCTTGAAGGAGCCGCTGGGCTGGAGGTACTCGAGTTTGAAGAGGGCAAAGACGGCTCCAATCTGAAGGGACGTTGTTGGTGTTATCGCTGGAACAGGAGGCGGGAGGTATGTCCCCCCGATAGGGAGGAAGTTGAGGTACCTTCTCATGTCGAGATATGGAAGAAGGTTACCGAAGAAGTCGTAGTAGTCTCTCTCTACGAGCAGTGTTCCGCCGCAGTTGCAGGTCAGGCGAAAGGTCTCTGGGTACTCCCTTCCGCAGCGTGAACAGACGAGCATGGTATCACCCAAGGGTTTTTAGGTGGTAATGGGGAATAATAGGCCACAAGAGCATAAAAAGGTGGTTGCTATGGAGGAGAAGTTTGTTTCAGCTGAGAGGCCACAGACCGAAGAAGGTTACCAGTACCACATAGCCTGCAAGCCGGGGGACGTTGCACGCTACGTTCTCCTCCCCGGAGACCCTGAGAGGGTCCCCAAGATAAGCTCCCTCTGGGACGAGACGAGGGAGATAGCCTTTCACCGCGAGTACAGAACGCACACCGGCAAATACAAGGGCGTTCCAATAAGCGTTACCTCCACGGGGATAGGCGGTCCCTCGACGGCGATAGCCATCGAGGAGCTTGCCGCCATTGGAGCAGACACCTTCATCCGCGTCGGCTCAACTGGCGCGATACAGCCCGGGATGGAGATAGGAGACCTCATCATAGCCAAAGCGGCCGTTAGACTGGAGGGGACTTCCAAGCAGTACGTAAGGGTTGAATACCCTGCCGTTGCGGACCTCGAGGTCACGCTCGCCCTGGTGGAGGCCGCTGAAACGCTGGGAATCCCCTACCAC